>DATLAW010000330.1:0-3594 GCA_035527255.1 Thermohalobaculum sp.
TGGTCGAACGCTGCATCAACAAGCTGAAAAACGCGCGAAGGCTGGCTACCCGCTACGACAAAACCGCCACCAGCTATCTCGGGTTCATCGAGATCGTATCCGCCCGGCTATGGTTCAGGCATTTGTCAACATGACCTAGGCTGCCGAAGTCGGGCCTCAGCCCTTATACCCGCCCATCTCGCAGATCAGCCGCCACTCCGCCTCGGAGACCGGCACCACTGACAGACGCGACTGGCGGACCAGCGCCAGTTCCGACAGGCGCGGCTCGGCCTTGACCTCGGCCAGCGTTACCGGGCGGGGAAACGGCGCCACCGCCTTGATGTCCACGCATTCCCAGCGCGGGTCGTCGGTGGTGGTGTCGGGATGCGCCAGCGCGCAAACCTCGGCCACGCCGACGATCTGCTTCTCGTTGACCGAGTGGTAGAAGAACCCCAGATCGCCCAGCTTCATTTCGCGCATGTTGTTGCGGGCCTGGTAGTTGCGCACCCCGTCCCACTGCTCGCCGGTGTCGCCGCGCGCGACCTGATCGTTCCAACCCCAGGTGTTCGGTTCTGATTTGAACAGCCAGTAGGCCATGGTGCTTCGCTCCTTCATTCAATCCAACTCCGGCAATATCTATCCCGCCAATGCCGCCATGGCCATATCTGCGACCGCCTCCGGGTCGCCCTCCGCCGCCAGTCTTTGCCATTGGATCGAGCCGAGGTCATAGCCGGTCTGTTTCTCGACGACCCGCGCATCGGCGTCGGAGGCATCAGCGGTTCGCGCCGTCACCCGCGCCTTCAGCCGCTCAACGGGAGCATCGAGCCAGATGCCGTGGAACGGAACCCCAGCCGCCGCCGCCATCGCGCCGGCCGCGTCACGCTCCGCCGGTTTTAGATGCGCTGCGTCCAGGATCACCGTGGCGCCGCCCGCCAGCGCCATGCTCGCGCGCTCCAGCATCGCCGCATATGCCCGCGCCGTGATCTCCGGCGTGTAGGCCTCAGGCGGCAGTTTTTCAGTTTGCTCGATACCCCAAAACCCCTTGCGGATGGCGTCGGAGCGCAGCACCACCGCGCCCAGCCGATCCGCAATCGCCCAGGCGAGGGTGGATTTACCCGACCCCGACAACCCGCCCACCGCGATCATTTGGGCCGGTGGCGCCTCGGTCAGGTAGCGGATAGCCAGTGCCAGATAAGCCCGCGCCTCGGCCAGTTCCGCCTCGGATGTAGCGAGATCGCGCCCGCGCAGCGACATTGCCCCGACCTTGGCCCTGATCCCCGCCCGGCAGGCCTTGAAGAAAGGCAGCAGCGCCAGCCCGCCATAAGCCGTGCTTTCCTCGGCACCCGGCTCGGCCGCCATCCGCTCGGCCCAGGCGTTGAAGGTTTCGACCGCCAGTTCCCCGTGGCCCCGGTGGTCGAGGTCCATCAACAGGAAGGCGAGGTCATAAAGCGGATCGATATCGGTGAAAGCGTCATTGAAATCGATGCAGTCGAATGGCGCTGGTTGACCCCGCCACAGCACGATGTTCCGCAAATGCAGATCGCCATGGCAGCGCCGGGCGCCACGTCCTGCCGCCAACCCGGCAACAACCTCGGCCCGATCCTGAACCGCCGTGGAAAACGCCGCCACCGCATCGGCGCCCAGCAGGTCGGCGAGTTTCACCAGTTCGTTGGTTTCACGCCCGGCGAAGGCTGGCAGGCGGCCCATGCCCTCGCGTGGCGGTGCGGCTTTGTGCATGTCGGCCACCGCGCGGCCGGTGGCGCGCATCAGCTCCGGCGTCAACTGCCCTGCCGCCGCCATGCGATCGAACAGATCGCGTTGGCGGAAGCGGTGCATCACCACCACCGGCTCGGCGCTTTCAGGCAGGTCGCCCGGTTGCAACAGCCGCCAGCCGTCGCCCTCGGGCAGGATGCCGCCCAAGCCCAGATAAAGCCCAGGTGCCGTGGCCGCATTCAACGCAATCTCGCGCTCGGCACATACCCGCCGCCGTTCCGGCTTCGAGTAGTCGAGCCAGCCATAATCCACCGGACGGCGCAGCTTCCACGCCCGGTCCCCGGCCATCACGACCGCTGCCGTATGGGTATCGATGCGCTGGGTCTCCGCTCCGCCATGGTTGGCAGGGTCGGCGAGGAAGGCCGCCATCGCCGTCCAAGCATCAGTATCGGTCAAGCGGCTTTTGGAGACCATTTTGGGCCCTCCAGGATCAGTGTTCTGGCCAGGACGATCAGCGTTAGCATAATTGTCGTGATAACGGGCATCGGCGAACGCACTTATCTGCCTACGTCATGCTATTCCCCGCCGGGCACGCATCGAATGGACCGCGGCGGTGATCAGCCGGTCCGCCACGATGCCGATGAAGGCGATTACCAGCCCCGCCACGATGCCCCGGCCGGAATCGGCCTTGGCCAGCGCCTTGAATATTTCCTGGCCCAGATCGCGCGTGCCGACCATCGCGCAGATGATGATCATGGCCAGCGCCAGCAATATCGTCTGGTTAATGCCCAGCATGATTTCGGGCAGCGCTACCGGCAATTGGACATGGCGAAACAATTGCCACTTGGTACAGCCCGAGACCCGGCCCGCTTCGATCAGTTCCTGGGGCACCTGGCGGATGCCGTGGTTCGTATACCGGATCGACGGCACAATGGCGAAGGCCACCGTGGCGATCAACGCTGTGACGTCCCCGACCCGAAACAGCATGACCACAGGAATGATGAAGCAAAACGACGGGATGGTCTGCAACGTGTCGATAGTGGGCACGACGACCGACTGTACCCGATCGCTGCGCGACGCCCATATGCCGGTTGGAATGCCAATCATGCAGGCCACAAATACTGCCGCCCCGCAAAGATACAGGGTCTGCATCGCCGGCACCCACAGGCCGGTTGTTGCGCAGAACAGAACCAGCACCCCGATCAGTGTTGCCAGTCCCCAGCCGCCCAGACGCCACCCAAGCGTCGCCAGCACGATCAGCGCCGCCGACCAGGGAATTGCCTCGAAGGCCCCGCGCAAAGGATTGAGAAAATTCAGCAACAGGAAGACCCGCCCGGTCTCAATCGCGTCGAACCAGTTGATGACGATCCAGTTGACCCCGGCTTTCCAATAGGGCGCGCTGGTCAGGGTCGCGGCATCCGGCAGATTGACCAGCGCCGGGATGAACAGCCCAAGCAACGTCGTCACCACCAGAATGGTCCCTGCGATCAGCAGATTGCCGTGACGGCCCTGAAACGTGGTCGCCACCTCGATGTCGGCCCGCTTGCGCGCGATCGCCTGGCTGAGGCGGTCAAGCACGACCGCAATGATGACGATAGCCAGCCCGGCCTCCATCGCCTGGCCGACCTTCAGCGCCCGCAGTGCCAGCAACACGTCGTAGCCAAGACCGCCAGCCCCGATCATCGATGAAATGATTACCATGTTGAGGGCAAGCATGATGACCTGGTTGACGCCGATCATCAGCGAAGGTTTTGCCGACGGGATCAGAACCCGCCACAGCTTCTGCCGGCTGGTGCAGCCCGCCATGTCGGCAAAATCCTTGATCTCCTGCGGCACCTTGTTGAGACCCAGTACCGTCGCCCGCACCATCGGTGGTGTTGCGAACAGCCCAGTCGCCAGCAG
>DATLAW010000331.1:0-12521 GCA_035527255.1 Thermohalobaculum sp.
CGACGGTCGGGCCGATGTCGAGTTGCTGAACCCGGAGGAGGGCGTCGCCCCCGGCCAAGCATGTGTGTTTTATGCGCCGGAGGGGTCACGGGTGCTGGGTGGTGGTTGGATAGGACGCGAGTAACATGGTCAAACAAGCCCTCCTGACCGCGATTCTGATGACCGCGCCAATTTCGGCGCTCGTTGCCACGCAAGTCGCAGTACCCGCCACCGCCGCGGAACAAGAACCATCCGCCGCGGCAATCCGCTTTGTCGTCGGGTTCTCGGATGAGCATCTGGCCGACCTCCTGGGAAACGTCGCTGGCCGTAGCGAGATAGTGGCAGCGCTTTACCAGCGCCACGGCGACGCGGTTGCAGACGCTTTTAACACCGCGATCGGCAGCGCGGTCCTCAAGCACCGCGCGGCCTGGCAACGCAACCTGGGCGTCGCCTGGACCCCACTGCTGACGGATGACGAGCTGAATTCACGCACGTTGACGGGAGCCGAGTCGCCGCATCTCGACAAATACCTGTCTCTGCGCACCACCGCTGGCGAGACGATGCAGCAACTGTCCAGCGCGATATTGGACGAGGCACTGGCCGAGGTGATTCAACAGGTCGTCGCGGAATTTCCGCCGAGCGAATAAACCCATATGGCGCCATAGCAAAGTTTGAATGACCGCTCACGAGGCCAGAACGCGATGCAATACGACCCCAGAACTGAACCGTGTCCCCTGCCCTATGATCCGTTCAAGAGCTGCACGGTACCGCGGCCAATCGGCTGGCTATCGACCATCTCGCATGACGGTATCGCCAACCTTGCGCCGTTCTCGCAGTGGCAGAACCTGACCTTTGATCCGCCGACGGTGATGTTTGCCGCCAACCAGTCGGTGCTTGGGGGCCGCAAGGACACTGTCGTCAACGCCGAGGCGACTGGCTGGTTCGTCTGGAACATGGCGACCTGGGCGCTGCGCGAGGCGGTCAACATCTCTGCCACGGCATTGACGCCGGAAATCGATGAGTTCGAGCGCGCTGGTGTGACCAAGGCCCCGTGCATCGATGCCCCCGGCCCACGGGTTGCCGAGAGCCCGTGCCATTTCGAATGCCAGTACCTGCAAACCGTTCGCTTGCCGGGAAATTCCGAGGTCGGCACCGTCGATATGGTGATTGGCCGAGTTACCCGTATCCATGTCCGCGACGATGTCGTCGGCCCGGACGGCAAGCTGGATATCGCGAAAATCGAGCCAATCGCGCGGATGGGTTATCACGATTACACCGTGGTGCGCGACGTGTTCGAGATGCGTATTCCTGGCGCCACCATGGCCGAGGCCGCTGGTTTGGAGGGCAAGGTGTGACGGTAAGGATTGCGCCGCGCCCCCAGTTCGCGCTTTAACCATCAAGCGAATAACTCCCGCCGGAAGGACACATAATGACCGATCTCGCCCCTGTTCTCTCGCATCTCGATGGCGACCGCTCGGGAGCGCTGGCGCGGCTGTTCGAGCTGTTGCGGTTCCGCTCGATCTCGACCGATCCGGCCTTTGATGGCGAGTGCAAGGCCGCCGCCGAGTGGTTGGCGAAGGATCTGGCCGGGATCGGCTTCGATGCCAGGGTGGCGTCGACCCAGGGGCACCCGATGGTGGTCGCGCATGATCTGTCGTCGGATGGGCCGCATCTGCTGTTCTACGGTCATTATGACGTGCAGCCGGTCGATCCGCTGGGGCTGTGGGAGCGCGACCCGTTCGACCCGGTTATCGTTGATCGGGCTAACGGGACCCAATTTATCTCGGCCCGGGGTGCCGCCGATGATAAGGGTCAGTTGATGACCTTCGTCGAGGCGTGCCGCGCGCTGCGGGCCGTCAATGGCCGCTTGCCCTGCAAGATCACCATTCTGCTGGAGGGCGAGGAGGAATCCGGGGGCGCCAGCCTGCCACCCTTCCTGGACGCTCACCGCGACGAGCTGACCTCCGACATCGCGCTGGTCTGTGACACCGGAATGTGGAACGCCTCGACGCCTGCGATCACCACGATGCTGCGAGGCAACCTGGCCGAACAAGTCACCATCCATGCGGCCAGCCGCGACCTGCATTCGGGCATGTATGGTGGCGCTGCGGCGAACCCGATCCACGTGCTGACCAGGATACTGGCGGATCTGCATGACGATAGCGGGCGGATCACGATCCCCGGATTCTACAACGGGGTGTCCGAGATTTCCAACGCCCTGAAGGCGCAATGGGCTGACTTGGGGTTCAAGCACGAGGATTTCCTCGGCGAAGTCGGCCTTGGTCAGCCCGCCGGCGAGACCAATTACTCGGCGCTGGAGCAAGTCTGGTCGCGCCCGACCGCCGAGGTCAATGGCATCTGGGGTGGTTATATCGGTGCCGGTTTCAAGACCGTTATCCCGGCCGAGGCCCACGCAAAAGTCAGCTTCCGGTTGGTCGGAGATCAGGATACCAACGCGATCCGTGCCGCGTTTCGCGAGTTCATCACCGACCGCCTGCCCGCCGACTGCCGGGCTGAGTTTGTCGCCCGGAGTGGTGGCAAGGCGACAGTGATGCCGCTGGAGAACCCGGCGTTTGAGAAGGCCCGCCAGGCCCTCAGCGACGAGTGGGGCACCGAGGCCGCCTTCATTGGCTGCGGCGGTTCGATCCCGGTGGTGGGCCAGTTCATCACCCAGTTGGGGATGCATTCGTTGCTGATCGGCTTCGGTCTGGACGACGACTGCATCCACAGCCCGAACGAGAAATACGAGATGGCGAGTTTCACCAAGGGCGCGCGAAGCTGGGCCCGGGTGCTGGCCGCACTGGCCGGTTGAGGTGGGCGAAATGAAACTGGCGCTGATCTATTCCGGTGGTACGATCGGCTGCGCCGGGGTACCGCTCATGCCATTGCCGGCAAACGAATTTCAAACATTGTGGGGCCGTCATGTGGCGCCACGGCTTGGTCGGGACGTAGCGCTTGATTGGCATTGGCTGGAGCCCGCGCTCGATTCGTGCGAGATGACCCCGGCGAACTGGATCGACCTTGCGCGGATGGCTATTTTCTCCGATGGCCGGCAGGCCACACTGCTCCTGCATGGCACCGACACGATGGCCTGGACTGCGGCGGCGCTGGCATTCCTGTTGACCCTCTATGACCGCGATGGAAGTGCTGTGGCGCGGCTTCGGCAACCGGTGGTGCTGACCGGGGCGCAGCGGCCGTTATTTACGTCCGACGGCATTCTGCCCGGAACCGATGCGCTCGCCAATCTCGACGGCGCCATTGAGGTCTGCGGCGAAAATATACCCGGCGTTACAGTTGCCTTTGGTGGCACGGTCCTGCCGGGGGCGCGGGTTATGAAGATGTCAACCAGCGACGACCGGGCATTCGAATGCCCGAAGGGGGCCGCGCCCTGCCCGGTTTTACCGCCGGCTACCGCGATGGAGGTATTAGCGCAGCTCGACCGGCTGGCGCCGCAGTTTGGGGCGAAGGCGCTGGTGAGCGTGACGCCACTCCCGTCGGCCAGCGATGTTGTGTACGGTCAGATCGCCTCACTCATTAATGGGTTAGGTGAAAAACTTGGCGCAATTCATTTGAATGGCTTCGGAATTGGCAACTTTCCTAGTCGGAGTGTGCTCTCTCCTCTGCTGCGCGCGGCCCATGATCGGGGCATCCTGATTGTCGCCGGAAGCCAGGTACCGCACGGCGATGTTGACCCTTCAACCTACGGTGCCGGGCATTGGCTGGGTGAACTTGGAGCGATTTCAACCGCCGATATGGCGACCCCGGCGGTCCATGCAAAGCTGTATCTCGCATTGGCCCTGGGTGCCATGAACGGGTGGAGTCAGGCCGAAATGGAACGGCATTTTCTGACCCCGGTGGCAGGTGAACTTCGGGGTTAACTGGTCGAACGGCGGCGGCGTCCGCTGCGCCCTATACGCTGGGTCATGCCGACGGATGCTTCGGCGAGCAGCCCGCTCATCGGGTGGTCCGGGTTCTTCCCTGCAAGATCAGTCTGTAACGTCTTGGCCGCCGTGACCATGTCAAGCTCGGCCGGAAGCCCCATGGCCCAGTCGAAGAAGATCGCACGGCATTCCTCTGGCCCGATTCCCTCGATGCAATAGGCCTCGTGGATCAGGTCGTGTGGATCGCAGGGATGTTTGCCTAGGCCTCTCATACCGGTACAATTGGTCCGGTGTCCGATTTTGTCCAGCTTTTCAGCGACATATCAAGATACGGAAGCGTCTTGCGCCAGATCAAGGCGGGAATTTGGCTCAACTCATAACTTCAGTCTCACCCGAACCTTAATGTCATGCTGGAGAGTTGACGATGTTGACAATACCGCTGTCCACAGTTGCCTGGATCATCCTGAAGGCCCGTGAGTTCGACGTGAAGGATGTCAGTACCGACGACGACAATAATGACATCGACAATCCGGCGAGCGTCCTGGAGGATCGTCGGGGCGATCCCTCTCAGGATGAATTAACAAGCTGGATCAGCGACCTGAACGTTCAACAGCAGGCCGAGTTGGTGGCACTGTTCTGGCTCGGTCGGGATGATGGCGATGCTGATGATTTCCCGGGTCTGGTGGAACAGGCGCAGGGCCAGCAGGGAAGTGGCACGGCGCGCTACCTGCTCGGCTCGCCGCTGCTGGGCGACTACCTTGAGGAGGGACTGGAGAAACTGGGGGTAGACACCTCCGAGATCGAAAGCGAATCCGTCTGACATCGGTGGCGGGTTTTGTCGGCCGCTTCCTGACGCCATCGCCGGAATCGTGGGGCGCCCGCTGCCGGACACCCCTTCGGCTGGTCAGTTGGCCTTTGCGAAGGCCGTCAATTCGTCAAGTGTGAAGACAAAGTCCTTCGCGCTCTCCGGCTTGTGGCAGGCAAGGCATTTCGCCTCGTTGGTGCCGGATTTGTGCCGCTTGTTGGTGTCAAAAACCGCATAGCGCCAGTTGCCGTTCGACAGGATATCCGGCACCTGCGCGCCCGCTCCGGTGATCTTTTGCATGGCTGTATAGACCGACAGGCTGGCTTCAGTGAAATGGCCATCGGCGCCGGTGACCGGGTTGCCATCGGTGTCAAGTTTAGCCTTGAAGACCTCGACCAGGATGGTCGAACCGGTTGGCAACGGTTTGCCGTTTTTGGCCGCGTCGGCTGAGGCTGGGTCTGCCCAGTAATGGCGGACCTGCTTGCGGTCCGGGAAGTCAATCGTGTGGTACTTTACGTATTTGAACGTGTACGTTGACGGGAAGCGTGGGCGGGTGCCGTCGAGACCGGCAAGCGCTGGACCTTCGGCACCGGGCTCGGCACCGGGGAGACTGGAAAAATGCGCCGCCAGGTCGGCGATGTCTTCATCAGTGATATCGGATACGATCGCATTCATCAGGGTATTGGTGCGCTTGCCGGCGCGGAACGCCTTGAGCTGCGTGGTGACGTAGTCTTCCTTCTGCGCCGCCAGGTTCGGGATATCGCTGCTGACCGAAACCCCGGCAGGCCCGTGGCAAGCGGCACAATTTTCGGCAAGCGTGGCCCCGCGAATGGCGTCGGCGGCGTTGGCGGCTCCGGCGAGAGCGGCGGCGATAAAAGCGGCTGCGAGCGTGATGCGATGCATAATGTGATCTCCCCGTTGTTTCGATGACAAACAGACTAGGGGATTTCACACGCCGGGCAAGTGGTTAGACCGGAGATCATTTCACTTTTCCGGTAGCGGACAGGCGACCAGCGCCGCCTTGAGGCTTTGCGCCAACCCCCTGACATCGGACCCGACAGCGACCAGATCGGCCCCCTCAGCGATCACGCTGGCGGGGTCGCCGCGGTCGGGCCAAGGGAAAACCCCGGCGAGTTTGCCGGCACTGTGGGCAGCGGCGATAACCGCGCGACAGGCGGCCATGATCTTGTCACCATCGCGGGCCGCGTCGAGGCCGCTGTCCATGCTAAAGTCTCCGGGTCCGAAGAAAAGCATGTCAACGCCTTCGATCGCTGCAATCACTCCGGCATTGGCCAGGCCTTTCCGGGTTTCGATCTGGAGCGCCAGGATGCCTCGATCGTTCCAGGTTCGCGCATAGTCGGTATCGGCGCCGTAGCGGGCAGCGCGGCTGACCGCTGGCGCGAGGCCACGGGTGCCGAAAGGCGGTGTGCAGAAAGCGCGAACGGCCAAGCTGGCCTCCTCGGCTGTCTCGATGAAGGGGACAATTACTCCGGCCGCTCCGGCATCCAACGCATGCTTGATCCGCCCTGCCCCGGCATCGCCGACCCGAACCAGCGCAGGCACCCCCGAAAGATCGAGCGCGCGCAGCATGCCGGTGACCGTCTCCGGTCCGATCTGGCCGTGCTCGGTGTCGATCACGCACAACTCCGGCTTGGCGCACCCGGCGATCTCGGCGGCCATGGGTGAGGGCATGTCGAGCCAGAAGCACCGGGCGGGGATCTGGCCGGTGAGGTTGTGGAGTTTGGTGTGGGGGGTGATCATCGCTCTCCCGTTTCTTTATTGTCTCGCTTGGCTCGATTCTCTCCAGCCATTTTTTTGCCCATATTACCAAGAAAATACCAAGCCCCATCATGAGGATTCCGATGACGATCAAGCCCCAAATAATGTCAGAGAACTGCATCGAACAACCCACTCGTTAGGCCCTAGCAGGATCCGGTAAAGTGATGTTAATTGAAGATCCGGGCCAATGGAACAACGCTATTCCCCGGACGTGATCCGGGGCCTCGCGCCGTTGTGCGCTGCGGGTTGAGGTCCCGGGTCAAGCCCGGAGAAGTTAAGGAGGTTGGAGTGGGTGTGCCGTTCGGAGCTGGCGAAACCTCTCACGCCGACAGCAATTCCATCACCTCGTCGGACATTTCGAAGTTGGCTGTCACGGTCTGCACGTCGTCGTCGTCTTCCAGCACCGCGATCAGTTTCATCAGGGTGGCGCCGGAGTTCTCATCAACTTCGGTTTGGGTTTGGGGTCGCCAGACCAGCTTGGTCGATTGGGCCTCGCCGAGAGCGGCCTCCAGGGCGGTGGAGACGTCGTTTAGATCGCCCGCCTCGCACCAGATAATGTGGTCTTCTTCGCTGGATTCGACATCCTCGGCGCCTGCCTCGATGGCCGCCTCGAAAAAGGTATCGGCGTTGCCGGCCTCGGCCCCGTAGATCACCTGGCCCTTGCGGTCGAACATGAACGAGACCGCGCCGGTCTCGGCCAGGTTGCCGCCGTATTTGCTGAAGGTCGAGCGCACGTTCGAGGCGGTGCGGTTGCGGTTGTCGGTCATCGCCTCGACAATCACCGCGACGCCGCCGGGGCCGTAGCCCTCGTAGCGGATTTCTTCGTAGTTCTCGGCGTCGCCAGCCAGCGATTTCTTGATGGCACGCTCGATCACATCGCGCGGCACCGAGACCGACTTGGCCTCCTTTACTGCCAGGCGCAGACGGGGGTTCTTGTCCGGGTCCGGGTCGCCCATCTTGGCTGCAACGGTGATTTCCTTCGCCAGCTTCGAGAACAGCTTCGAGCGCACGGCGTCCTGGCGACCCTTGCGATGCTGGATGTTGGCCCATTTTGAGTGGCCGGACATGGTAATCTCCCAAGACGTGATTTCGGCGGTGTTATAGGGGAGCCGGCGTGGGGTTTTCAAGGGGGTGACCGTTGACCGGAGCGCGGGATTCCGGCAGCGTTGGCGGGGTGCGATCAATTGTGGGGAGGCGCCGGTGGCGAGCATCTATGACCTGAAGCCCGGCTTCCAGCGGTTGCTGCGCCCAATTTGCGAACGGCTGGCGACAAAAGGGGTTACGGCCAATCAGGTGACGTTGGCGGCGCTTGGGTTAAGTTTGCTGATGGGCGCGCTGTTGGCGTTGAGCGGGGGTGCGGCCTGGGCGCTGTGGCTGCTGCCGGTGGTGTTGTTCCTGCGCATGGGGCTGAACGCGATCGACGGCATGCTGGCACGCGAGCACGGGCAGGCGAGCCGGTTGGGGGCGCTGTTGAACGAACTGGCTGATCTGGCCTCGGACGCGGCGCTATATTTGCCGTTTGCGCTGGTGCCGGGGTTGTGGTCGGGCTGGATAGTGGCCGTCGTGGTGCTGGCGCTGATCGCCGAGGCTGCCGGGGTGCTGGGGCCGATGGTGGGTGCCGCACGGCGCTATGACGGCCCATTTGGCAAAAGCGACCGGGCGGCGGTATTTGGGCTGGTGGCGGCGCTGCTGGCCAGCGGGTGGGCCGCGCCAGAGCTGGCCAACTGGGCGTTGCCGGTGATGGCGGCGCTGGCGGTATGGACTGCGGCCAACCGGGTGCGCGGCGCGCTGGCGGAGGGCGGGACATGAGCGACTTTCTGGGCGTCGCGCCGGAGGTCATGCGGGCGTTGGTGGCGTTATTCGTATTGCTGGCCGGCGCAACCGTGCTGGTGCGGTTCATCGCGCCCGATCCGCAGTCCGAATTGCGCCAGCGGATGCGTTCGTGGTGGTTCATGATCGGCATTTTTGCGGCTGTGATGGTGATCGACCGCGTGGTGGCGACGATTTTCCTCGGCTTCATCTCGTTCCTCGCGCTGAAGGAGTACCTGTCGCTGATCCCGACCCGGCGGATCGCCCGTTTTGTGCTGCTGTGGGCCTATCTGGCGATTCCGGTGCAGTTTTATCTGGCGCATATCGGCTGGTACGGGATGTATATCGTGTTCATCCCGGTGTGGATGTTCCTGTTCCTGCCCCTGTTGATGACGCTGATGGGCGAGACCAAGGGCTTCCTGACCGCCGTCGGGACACTGAGCTGGGGGCTGATGATGACGGTCTTCAGCCTGAGCCATACGGCGATGCTGCTGGGGCTGGATCCAGCAATCCCGGTGGCGGCGGGGGGGGCCGGGTTGCTGCTGTTCCTGGTGGTGGCAACGCAGTTCAACGATGTGGCGCAGTTCGTGACCGGCAAGTTATTCGGACGGCGGCCGATTGTACCGACGGTCAGCCCAAAGAAGACCTGGGAGGGCTTTTTGGGTGGGCTGGCGGCGACCACGCTGCTGGCCGCCGCGATGGGGCCCTATCTGACGGTGATGGATTTGCGCTGGTCGGCGCTGGCCGGGGCGATGATCGCGGTCGCCGGGTTCTGCGGCGACATCACCATTTCGGCACTGAAGCGGGATCTGGGGGTGAAGGACGCCAGCCATCTGATCCCCGGCCATGGCGGCATCCTCGACCGGATCGACAGCCTGACCTATGCGGCGCCGGTGTTCTTCCACTTCTATTTCTACTTCTTCTTCTATGGATTTGCAGCACAATGACCCAGCTGTTGCGGATATTCTTCTTTGCCTGCATCGTGCGGCCGGTGCTGATGGTGGTGCTGGGAGTGCATGTGCGCCACCGCAAGTTGCTGCCACAGGACGGGCCAGCGGTGATTGTAGCCAACCACAATTCAAACCTCGACGCGCTGGTGCTGATGTCGCTGTATCCGCTCGCAAGCCTGAACAGGCTGCGGCCGGTGGCGGCAATCGACTATTTCCATTCGAGCCCGTTGCGCCGCTTCGTCGCCGAGGAAATCATCCGCATTCTGCCGGTCGAACGCGGCGGCGCCCGCGACGGACGGGATCCGCTTGCCGGATGTTACGAGGCGTTGGACCGGGGTGAGATCCTGATCCTGTTCCCCGAGGGTTCGCGCGGCGCGCCCGAGCGGCTGCAGGAGCTGAAAAAAGGCATTGCCCATCTGGTCAAGGCGCGCCCGGATGTCCCGGTAACGCCGGTCTTCATGCACGGGTTGGGGAAGGTTCTGCCGAAAGGTACCTTGCTGCCGGTACCTTTCAACTGCGATGTTTTCGTTGGGCCAGCCTACCGTTGGGAAGGTTCTATCGAAGGATTCATGGATCGCACCGAGACGGCGATGACAGCCCTGGCAGCGGAGGGTGAGTTCGCGCCCTGGGAATGACGAAAGATCGGCACCGCCTCAGAATTCCCAGAACAGCGGGATCAATAGGGCTGCCAACACACTGACTAGAAGGTTGAGGGGTATCCCGAGGCGCATGAAGTCGGTGAAGCGATAGCCGCCGGGAGCGTAGACCAACGTGTTGGTCTGGTAGCCGATCGGAGTGGCGAAGCTGCACGACGCTGCAAACATCACAGCGATGACGAAGGGGCGCGGATCGATGCCCAGTGCGTGGGCTAGTGAGATCGCCACCGGCGTAATCACCACTGCCACCGCATTATTGGAGACCAGTTCGGTCAGCAACGAGCCCATCATGAACACCAGCCACAGCACCAGCTGCGGTGGCAGGTCCATCAGCCACGGCGCCATCCCCTCGACCAGGAGCTCGACCGCACCCGTGCGCTCCAGCGCTTGACCGACGGCGAGCATGGCCAAGATCAGCGTCAGAAGGCGGATCTCGACCATCTGGAAGGCCTCCTCGGCGTCGATGCAGCGAGTAACCAGCGCCAGCGCCACGCCGATCACCGCCAAACCGGCAATCGGCATCAGACCGAAGCTGCTGCCAAGCACAACGAGGCCGAGGATGCCGAGCACAATGGGCGCCCGGTCGCGCCGGTAGGGACGCTCCGAGGGTTGAGTCAGCTCGGCCAGGCCCTGTTCCTCGGCGAGGCGGTGGATGTCGTCGGGGTCACCCTCCAACAACAATGTGTCACCAACCTGGATGCGAACCTCATCAAGCACGGCGCCGACCCGCTCGTCGCGGCGATGGACGGCCAGCGGATAGACGCCGTAGCGCCGCCGCAACCGCAGATCGCCGAGGAAGCGGCCAACCATCCGGCAGCCCGGCGTGATCAACGCCTCGACGGTTACAGTCGATTTCTGGCCCACGGCGTCGATCTGGCCGGTCATTGACAGCGCTTTGTTGTCGCGCAGTGACAGCAGCTCGCCGACGGCGGTGCGGATGACCACATGATCGCCCGCAGCCAGCACGGCGTCGGCCATGCGGCGTCTGAGCGACAGGTCGCCGCGGATCACATCGACAATGGTCATGTCATCACGGGTAAAATGCGCGACCTCCAGAACCGGGTGGCCGATGAGTTCGGAACCCTCGGGAATCACGACCTCGGTGAAAAACCGCATCTTTCTGCGGCCGGTGAGAAAATCGACCAACGCCTTGCGGGTCGGCAGAAACCGGGGCGCCGCCGCCCCGATGAATGCAAGTGAAACAAACAGGATGATAACTGCGACCGGCGTGATCTCGAACAGGGTGAACGGCTCCATTCCATGGGCGCGGACGATGCCATCGACCAGCAGGTTGGTCGAGGTCCCGATCAGCGTACACATTCCGCCAAGAATCGCGGTGTAGGAGAGCGGGATCAGCAGTTTCGAGGCCGGGACATGCAAGACCTTGCCGAGCCTGATCGCGACCGGCATCATCATTACCACAATCGGGGTGTTGTTCATAAATGCCGAAGACACCGCGGTGAGCCCGGCAAATTCCGCCAGAACCTGACGTGGCCGGGCCGCGACCCTGGCCGACAGCACCCGGCTGAAGGCATCGAGCGCGCCGGTCCGGATCAGCGCACCGGACAGGATGAACATCGCGCCGATAGTGATCGGTGCCGGGTTGGCGAAGACCAACAACAGGTCGTCGACCGGCAGGATACCAACTGCAAGCAGCAATGCCGCGCCGCAGATTGCGACAACCTCGGGCGGATGGTCTTCGCGGACGAAGCTGGCGAACATGGCGCCGACGACGCCGATCGTGAACAGGGCCGGCCAGTATTCCACCCAGAATGCGGCAGAGAGGGTCGACATCGGCGCTGGTCCTCCGATTGGCGGAATATCGCGTGATGGTCTCAGGTTTGCAGCGCCAGCGCAATGTGTCGTCGGCGGTTGCCTTGGCGGCGAGGGCAAGGCATTGTCATTGCCGACGAAAGTTAGACTATCGGGGTTATCCCATGCGGTATGGAATGATTTTCGCCGTTTCTCTTGCAGCTCTACTGGCACCCGCAGTGCCAGTCTGGGCCACGATGGAGGACGACTGTGCGCAGAGCGCTGACCGGATCCTGCGGATGGATGCCTGCACCGCGTTGATCAACTCAGGCAAAGTTACCGGCCGGAAGCTCGCAATTGCCCATTTCAACCACGGCGCCGCCAATGACAGCATCGGCGAGTACGCACGGGCGATCGAGGACTACGACAGGGCGTTGTCAATCGCGCCGGACATTGAGGCCGCCCACTTTAACCGCGCCAACGCTTACTTCGTACTCGGCGAATTCGAAAAGGCGATTGAAGGCTTCGGTGAGACAGTGCGAATAGATCCCGACTCAGCCGCCGCCTTTAACAACCGTGGCGAAGCCAATAGCCTCCTCGGCGAAAACCAACGGGCAATCGACGACTTCAATCAGGCACTGCGAATTGATCCCGGATATACCGATGCGTACCGCAATCGGGGCGTCGTTTACGAGAGCATGGGTCAATACGACCGCGCGGTTAAGGATTGGGATAAGGAAGTTCAACTGGGAGGGGCGGAGCGCGCAAAATGGTGGCAGGAGTACCTGAGCGCCAAAGGTTACTATTCGGGCGAGATCGATGGTGTTTATAGCCCTGGAATATGGGCGGCCATGATGGAATGCGCCCGCGATCCTGATTGCTGAGAGAGCAATGAGCAGTCTTTCCATCT
>DATLAW010000332.1:0-2011 GCA_035527255.1 Thermohalobaculum sp.
AGATCGTTGTCGCGAAGATCGATGCGCCAAGTGGTATGGGTTTCAGCGTTCGTGTCGGAGCCGAATTGGATACGCTGGTCTCGGCTTCGGGGCGCGTTCTCCTAGCCTTCCAAGATAGCGAAACGAGAAAACTTCGGATCCAGGAAGCAGCCCAGCGAAGGCCGGAACATGCGGATCAGCAGATTGGTAAAATGCTCGATACGGTTGTGGTTCGCGGTTTCGAATCGATCCCGAGTGGGCAGGTGCGAGGCTTGTTTGCAGTCAGCTATCCGATCCTGGATACGCAAGGACGCGCGATCGCTGCATTGACGGTCCCATACGCCGAGCGCATCGATCAAATTCACCGCAAGTCTATCGCCTCCGTGGAAGAGTTGCTCGGTGTGGCCGCCCACTCCTTGAGCGCGCGCTTGGGTGGTTCTGCTCCACCACGCTCCAAATAGACCGCTCGCGACATGTCGGCAGGACTGGAGCCGAATTAAATCCCATAAAGTCAGTGAGCCCCACCAACTGCATGGCCGCTCCTGGCCCATTGCGACGAGGCGCCAGATTCCAACGGTCGAGGGTCCCAGAAACCCGACAATCTCGCGGAGGGGATGTGGGTTGGCTGCGGTGACGGCAACTATGGTTGGATATTGTGCAAAGGTATCCGTCAGCGGGCGATCGATCGCTTTGCCCAGACTCGCAAGTTCGCGATTACTTTTATGGTGGCTGCAAGGACCAGTACGCAAAGAGCCGCCTTCGATAGAGTTTCCATCGTCCCCTCGATCAAAATGGCGTGGACCACAGTGCTCAAGACGACGACCGCCGCGAGGCAGGTATGACCGATGCGCCAGGCGCGCGGGCGCAGGCGCAACCGGCGGCGGAAGGTGACCATGAGCGCGATGGCGAAAATTGCCCACATGGCGATGACGCCCCAGGCGGAGAACGGCGTCGGCGACGCGAAGAGAAGGGCGTCAATCACATCCGGGGGGCTGGTGATCCAAAGACCACCGACGTGGATCACCACGGCCGCGGCGAGCAGGCCTCCGGTCCAGCGATGGACGCGGCGCCCGCGCAGTGGCGGAAGGCCCGGCAAGTAGCCGCCTATCAGCAAGGGCTGAACGAGCATCAGGCCCAGTGCGAATATCCCGGCAAATCCGGCGGCTATGTAAATCGGGTCACGCCATGCGAGCAACGGGCTCGCCGCTGCAGCAGCGATCGGCACAGCAATGGCGGCCACGAGGGCGGCCCAGATCAAGATCCTCCGGGCTAAGTTCATCCGGGCCAAGTTCATCCGGGCTAGGCTTATGATGCCCTTGAACCCAACGCGATCAGGCCGGTTTAAGGACGAAGTGCGCCGCAAGGGTGGTGTCCTTTGAGCTTGGCATCACGGGGCGTAGAAAAACGGTTTCAAAGTCACCACTGTCATAGGCGAGGTGACCATGCGGCTGGCCAAAGGCCGGGACGATCTGCGGCATCTCAAGACGGAACATCCCGTTCGCGTCAGTCAGGGTGGCGCCATGACTCTGCGGATCCCGCTCGTAACCTTCGGTGGTGTGGGCCCAGATCTGGATGCGTTGCCCGGGGAGCGGGGCGCCATCGCCTGCGCGGCGGACGGTGCCCGTCATCCAGAATCCTCCGCCGCCGATCCGCTGCACGATCGGCGCGCCGGGGCGGTAGTTGTTGGACCCGCCCCGCATTGTGCGGGTCGGTGCGAGGCCTTTCGCGCGGGCGGGCGCGAGGAGGCCGGAAACGCCGATTGCCAAGACGCAGCCGCCAGCGGCGAGC
Organism: Thermohalobaculum sp.; assembly: GCA_035527255.1. Taxonomy (GTDB): domain Bacteria; phylum Pseudomonadota; class Alphaproteobacteria; order Rhodobacterales; family Rhodobacteraceae; genus Thermohalobaculum. The sequence goes on from DATLAW010000332.1 coordinate 1,768, forward strand.
AGGGCACGGCGATTGAGCGGGGCGGTAGACATTGAGAAATCTCCTAGCGAGCGTGGAGGCGATCGACCAGCATAGAGCGCGTTTGCGGCCAATTCCCATTTAAGATAGCGAAAGCACGCCATCAACTGCACCCACAGTTTCGTGATGGCGAGATAGGGGCCGCTCAGCTCAGCTTGAGATGAGCATTTCAGGTGTGCGGTTACATGCCTAGCGCAACATGCGAAAAGTTGGAATCGCTGGCGTC
>DATLAW010000333.1:0-2430 GCA_035527255.1 Thermohalobaculum sp.
GCGAAGCCTATCCGGGCGATGTGTTCTACCTGCATTCCCGCCTGCTCGAGCGCGCCGCCAAGCTGAACGACAGCCTCGGCGCCGGATCGATCACCGCGTTGCCGGTGATCGAGACCCAGGGCGGCGACGTGTCCGCCTTCATCCCGACCAACGTGATCTCGATCACCGATGGCCAGATCTTCCTGGAAACCGAGCTGTTCTACCAGGGCATCCGCCCGGCGGTGAACGTCGGCCTGAGCGTGTCGCGCGTTGGCTCGTCGGCCCAGACCAAGGCGATGAAATCGGTCGCCGGTTCGATCAAGCTCGAATTGGCGCAGTACCGCGAAATGGCCGCCTTCGCCCAGTTCGGCTCCGACCTCGACGCCGCCACCCAGCGGCTGCTGAACCGCGGTGCGCGCCTGACCGAGCTGTTGAAGCAGGGCCAGTATTCGCCGCTGACCAACGCCGAGCAGGTCTGCGTCATCTTCGCCGGTACCCAAGGCTACCTCGACGACATGGCGATCGGCGATATCGGACGCTTCGAGCAGGCACTGCTGACCGATCTGCGTAACAACAACGCCGATCTGCTGGACGACATTCGCGACAACGACCGCAAGGTCGATGGCGATCTGGCCGACAAGATCAAGGCCGTGATCGTCAACGTCAAGAAGACTCTTGCCTAAAACGGGCGCCAACTGCGGACCATCTAAAAGGAACCCGAGGGCATGCCGAACCTCAAGGACCTGAAAAACCGGATCAACTCGGTCAAATCGACCAAGAAGATCACCAGCGCGATGAAAATGGTCGCGGCTGCGAAACTGCGCCGGGCGCAGGAGGCAGCCGAGGCGGCGCGCCCCTATGCCGAACGTATGGACGCGGTGCTGGCCAATCTCGCCCGCGCCGCCAAGAACAGCCCCAGCGCGCCGGCACTGCTGCGCGGCACCGGCGCCGAGCAGGTGCATCTGCTGGTCGTCGCCACCGCCGAGCGTGGGCTTTGCGGCGGCTTCAACTCGTCCATCGTCAAGATGGCGAAGTTGGCCGCCTCGAAGTTGCTCGCCGAGGGCAAGACGGTGAAGATCCTGACCGTCGGCAAGAAGGGCCGCGACCAGTTGCGGCGCGAATACTCCGGCTACTTCATCGGCCATGTCGACATGGGCCAGGTCCGCCGTATCGGCTATACAGACGCAAACGGCGTTGCCGAGGACATACTGGCCCGGTTCGAGGCTGGCGAATTCGACGTGGCGACGCTGTTCTACAGCGCCTTCAAGTCGGTCATCAGCCAGATTCCGACCGAACATCGCCTGATCCCCGCCGCAGTCGGTGACAGCGCGGCCAACACCACCGCCGTCAACTACGAATACGAGCCCGACGAGGTTGAAATCCTCGCCGACCTGCTGCCGAAGAATCTGGCGGTTCAGGTCTTCCGAGGCTTGCTTGAGAACGCCGCATCCGAGCAGGGCGCGCGGATGTCCGCCATGGACAACGCCACCCGCAACGCCGGTGACATGATTGACCGCCTGACCATCCAGTACAACCGTTCGCGCCAGGCAGCGATCACCAACGAACTGATCGAGATAATTTCGGGCGCTGAAGCGCTCAAAGGATGAGGAGACTGACATGAGCCAGGCTGTCGGCAAAATCACCCAGGTGATCGGTGCCGTCGTCGACGTACAGTTCGACGACTTCCTGCCCGCGATTCTGAACGCGCTGGAGACCGAGAATAAGGGCAATCGGCTGGTGCTGGAAGTTGCTCAGCATCTCGGCGAGAACACCGTGCGCACCATCGCCATGGACGCCACCGAGGGTCTGGTGCGCGGCACCAAGGTGACCGATACCGGCGCCCCGATCGCGGTGCCGGTTGGCCCGGCCACGCTGGGCCGCATCATCAATGTGATCGGCGAGCCGATTGACGAGAAGGGTCCGGTCGACGCGAAAGAACGCCGCCCAATCCATCGCGCGGCCCCGGAGTTTGTCGAGCAATCGACCGAGTCGGAGATGCTCGAGACCGGCATCAAGGTCGTCGACCTGCTGGCGCCTTACGCCAAGGGCGGCAAGATCGGCCTGTTTGGCGGCGCCGGTGTCGGCAAGACCGTGCTGATCATGGAGCTGATCAACAACATCGCCCGTGGCCATGGTGGTTTTTCGGTGTTCGCCGGTGTTGGCGAGCGCACCCGCGAGGGTAACGATCTGTACCACGAGATGATCGAGGGTGGCGTCATCGTCCCCGACGACCTGACCAAATCGAAGGTGGCGCTGGTCTACGGCCAGATGAACGAGCCTCCGGGTGCCCGCATGCGCGTCGCCCTCAGCGGCCTGACCATCGCCGCACAGTTCCGCGACGAATCCGGCTCCGACGTGTTGTACTACATCGACAACATCTTTCGCTTTACCCAGGCCGGTTCCGAGATTTCGGCGCTGCTGGGCCGTATCCCGTCGGCGGTGGGCTACCAG
>DATLAW010000334.1:0-12629 GCA_035527255.1 Thermohalobaculum sp.
CATCAAGCACCCGACCCCGAAGATCGGCTGAGAAGGCTGCGCTCATCCTCTGCCCCTTTGTTGTTTGGGGCGAAGAATCGCATCTCAACCGACAAAAAGGAATCCCTTCAATGATTCAGCGTTCACGGATCACGCTCTAGATTGGCGAACGTACCGTCTTTCTTTATCCCGACCCTGACATTCAGTCCAAGCGGGAAACCGAGATAAGCTACAATTCCGCCGAGCAGTACACCTTGAATCAATTGCGAGTAGTCAAACCCTTGTCCTGAGAAAAATTTATGAAACCGATCTTCGCCGATAATCATTGCAACATCTGTTCCAATATTACAGCGGATAACTCGATTGCACCTGCTCATAATCCAAGTATCGTTGAATTGAAACGCGAAATTATCGCCATCATGTAGCCCGGAAACAACGTGATCTGCGGTTACGAGAAAATGTTTCTGTCCGTACCGTATAAAGAATGCAGTCCCTACGCCCTGACGAAATTTTATACGAAGGCAACTCATCAGACAACGTTGATCTGGCAGAAAATCAGAGAATGCTTCTACGTTGCTCATTGTTTGGCGGCTACCGCGTAAACTTCTTATACTTTATCCGCTTTGGCTGCACCGCGTCTGGCCCCAGCCTTCTGATCTTGTCCTGCTCGTAGTCGTCGAAGTTGCCCTCGAACCACTCGACATGGCTGTCGCCCTCGAAGGCCAGCATGTGGGTGCAGATGCGGTCGAGGAAGAAGCGGTCGTGGCTGATGACCACGGCGCAGCCGGCGAAGTTTACCAGGGCGTCTTCCAGGGCCCGCAGCGTCTCGACGTCGAGGTCATTGGTGGGCTCGTCGAGCAGCAGCACGTTGCCGCCTGAGCGCAGCAATTTCGCCAGATGTACCCGATTGCGCTCGCCACCCGAGAGAAGCCCGACCTTCTTTTGCTGGTCGCCGCCCTTGAAGTTGAAGGCGCCGCAATAGGCCCGGCTCGGCATTTCAGCATCCCCAAGCGGGATCACGTCGAGGCCGTCGGAGATTTCCTCCCACACGGTCTTCTTGCCGTCGAGATGGTCGCGCGACTGGTCAACATAGCCGAGCTTGACCGTGTCGCCAAAGGTGATGGCTCCGGCGTCGGGCGCCTCCTGGCCGGTCAGCATGCGGAACAGCGTGGTCTTGCCCGCACCATTCGGGCCGATCACGCCGACAATGCCGCCCGGCGGCAGCGAGAAGGTAAGGTCGTCGACCAGCAGGTTATCGCCGTAGGCCTTCGACAGATGCTCGACCTCGATCACCTGGTTACCGAGGCGCGGGCCGTGCGGGATGATGATCTGGGCCCGGCCCATCCGCTCACGCTCGGACTGGTTCGCCAGGTCGTTATACGACGAGATACGGGCCTTCGATTTGGCCTGGCGGGCGCGGGGCGACTGGCGGATCCACTCGAGCTCACGCGCCAGGGTGCGCTGGCGCGATTTGTCCTCGCGGGATTCCTGCTCGAGCCGCTTGGCCTTCTGCTCGAGCCAGCTTGAATAATTGCCCTCCCACGGCACGCCGCGGCCGCGGTCCAGCTCGAGGATCCAACTGGTGATCTCGTCGAGGAAATAGCGGTCATGGGTGATGATCAGCACGGTGCCGGGGTATTCGATCAGGTGCTTTTGCAGCCACTGGATGGTTTCGGCGTCGAGATGGTTGGTCGGCTCGTCGAGCAGCAGCATCTCGGGGGCTTCGAGCAGCAGCTTGCACAGCGCCACCCGGCGTTTCTCGCCGCCGGATAGGGTTTTGACCTCAGAGGCGTCGGGCGGGCAGCGCAGTGCCTCCATGGCGATATCGACCTGGGCGTCGAGGTCCCACAGGTTTTCGGTGTCGATCTCGTCCTGGAGGCGGGACATCTCGTTGGCGGTCTCGTCGGTGTAGTTCATCGCGATTTCGTTGTAGCGGTCGAGCTTGGCCTGCTTGACAGCGACCCCCTCCATCACGTTGCCGCGCACATCCTTGGTCTCGTCGAGCTGGGGTTCCTGCGACAGGTAGCCGACGCGGGCGCCCTCGGCGGCCCAAGCCTCGCCGGTGAAGTCCTTGTCCTGGCCCGCCATGATCCGCATCAGGGTCGACTTGCCCGAGCCGTTGATCCCGACGACGCCGATCTTGACGCCGGGCAGAAAGCTGAGGCGGATGTTCTCGAACACCTTCTTGCCGCCGCCATAGGTCTTGGCGACCCCATCCATGTGATAGACGTATTGATAGGATGCCATGTTGGGTGCCTGTCTTTCGCGGTGCGGGTTATTCGGTTGGGGCGTGCTTTAGCGGCTCAGGCAGGGCCGTGCAATGTCGGGCGCGAAGGGGGGCGCGTTATTCCGCGTCTGCTTCTGCTTCTCGCTCCGCCTCGGGCTTCAGCGAGCGCCAGATCGACAAGGTGGCGAAATACACTGAGGCCGCGACCCACAGCCAGAAGATCAGCGGCGATGCTTCGCGGGCCTTGAAGTCATCGGGGTGGATCAGCACCAGGCGGAACGAGGTTGCCGCCCACAGCACCGTCATCGGGACCGTCACCTTGCGCCAGTCGCGGACCCGGAACGGATGGACGTATTTCCATGGCACGAAGGTCAGCACGCAGCAGATGGCAATTACCGTAAGATTGAACCAGGGACCGGTTTGCAAGACATGGAAATACAGCACGACTAAATTCCACAGCGCCGGGAAGCCGACGAAATAATAGTCGTGCGACTTCATGCCCATATTGGCGAAGGTGTAGCACGACACCGCCATGATCGCCGCCGCCGCGACTGTCGCCCAGCCCTCGGGCACGAAGTCGAACCAGTAGATCATCATCGCCGGGACGGCGACGTAATTGAAAAAGTCGATAACATTGTCCAGCGTGGCGCCGTCGAATTGCGGGGTCAGCTCGGTGACCTTGGCGCGGCGCGCCAGGGTGCCGTCGATACCGTCGACGAACAGAGCCAGGCCGAGCCAGATAAAAACCGCGATCTTGTCGCCGTCAAGGATCGCCACCAGCGCCAGGAAACCCAATACGATGCCCGACGCCGTAAAGGTATGGACAGCCCAGGCGGCAGCGACTTCCTTGCGTTGACGGTCGCCCGGCTTTTGGTCCACTGCGTCATCTCCCAAGTGGCTCACCCATCCCGGTGTCCAGCCTCGATCGGGGGGGGGTCAACTGTATCCTGCGGATGGTACAAAGGGGAAGGGGTGGCTGATCGGTTATGAAATATTTGTGAGGGCCGGCGAGTTTGCCAGCCGATCCGGCGGTCATCCGCATTGACACACCCGCCCGTCACCCGCCGTATAGGGGCTGCGGCCAGATCCGGAGACACAATTGTTCCATCGCGGACCCATCGCCACGCCCGGCCAGCGCATCGGCCTGCTCGGTGGGTCGTTCGATCCGCCGCATCCGGGGCATGTGCATATTACCCGATGGGCGCTCAAGACGCTCGGCCTCGACCGGGTCTGGTGGCTGGTGTCCCCCGGCAATCCGTTGAAGCCGCGCGGTCCGGCCGAGATCGAGCGCCGTCTGGCCGCCTGCCGGGCGCTGATCGACCATCCGAGAGTTACCGTCACCGATATCGAGCGCCACCTCGCCACCCGCTATACCGCCGACACACTGGCCCGGCTGAGCTTGCACTATCCCGGCGTGCGTTTTGTCTGGCTGATGGGGTCGGACAATCTGGCGGGGTTTCACCACTGGCAGCGCTGGGACTGGATCATGAAGAATTACCCCATCGCCGTGCTGGCCCGGCCGGGGAGGCAGGTGAAGGCGGGCCTCTCCCCCGCCGCGCGGCGCTTCGCGGCCAGGCGCTTGCCGCAGAGTGCCGCCGCCCTGCTGGGTCGCGGGGATGCGCCGCGCTGGACCCTGTTGACCGGGCCGATGTCGCCGGACAACTCCACCGCCATCCGCGCGCGCGGGGAGTGGCCGTAATCAGGTTGTCCAGGCCGGTTTGCTAACGATGTTGCGGTCGTCGCTCATTTCTGCGATTCTGGGGGCGACGCAGATCACGGGGTTAACCCGGGCGCGTAACTGGGGCTGGGCAGGCTGACATGCGACTGACACGACGCGGTGCGATCACTGCATTATCCGCCGCGCTGGCAGCGGCGCTTTATGGTGGCCAGGCTTTGGCGTGGACCGGCAATGCGCCGATCCCGGTGCCCCGACCGGATCCGGCCGTGCATGTCGCGGCGGAGCTGGCGCCATCGCATAACCATTCCGGAACCTCGGGTTGGCTGGTGATCGATCTCGATACCGGCGAGGTCATTGACCAGAGCCAGGCCGATGTCGCGTTCGCTCCGGCCTCGGTGGCGAAGCTGCCGACCACCCTCTATGCCCTCGACCGGCTTGGTCCGGAGCATCGCTTCGAGACCCAGGTGGCGATCGCCGGGCAGGTTCGGGGCGAAACGCTGGAGGGTGACTTGATCCTGATCGGCGGCGGCGATCCGGAGCTCGACACCGACGCATTGCTGCCGCTGGTGACCCAGTGCAAGGAACGTGGATTCCGTCATGTCACCGGGCATTTCCTGGTCGATGGGACCGTGGCCCCCCAGCTGGCGGCGATTGACGACGGCCAGCCGGTGGACGCTGCATATAATCCATCGGTCTCCGGGTTGAACCTGAACTTCAACCGGGTTCGGCTGAAATGGGACGCCCGGGGTCAGACCCGGGAAATGCGGGTCTCGGCAAAAGCCGAACGCCTCGACCCCGATGTCGCCGGTGTAAGAGTGGTTTTGGCGAGCCTTCCGGGGGCGCCGATGTTCAGCCATGCCGTTGAGGGCCGCGCCGAGATCTGGCGCATGAACCAGAGCGGCTTTCGTGGCGAGGGCGCCCGCTGGCTGCCGGTGCGTCAGCCCGAGCTTTATAGTGGCGAAGTGTTCAAGTCCCTGGCCGAGACCTACGGCATTGCGCTGGACCCGGCGCATCTGGGGCAGGCGCCTGAAGGGGCGAAGGTCATTGCCCGGCACCAGAGCCGCCCGCTGCAACCGATGCTGAGATCGATGCTGCGCTATTCCACCAACCTGACCGCCGAGATGGTCGGCCTTGCCGCCGGTCGGGCAGGGGGGGCGCAACCGGCGACACTCGCCGCCTCGGCGGCGGTAATGAACGCCTGGGCCGCCGAGGTGGCGGGCTTTCCCCCCGGCGATCCCGGTTTCCAGCTGACCAACCATTCGGGCTTGACCGCCGACTCGCGGGTCTCGCCGCGCCGTATGGTCGATTTGCTGGCAGCGATTGCCAAGCGCCAACCGGCGACCAGCGAGGGGACGTCGCGCCTGCCGGGCGGCATCACCGACCTGCTCAGGGATTACAATGTGGCGGTCAAAAAAGTCAAACTCGACTATGCCAATCTTGACATCGCCGCCAAGACCGGAACGATGGATTATGTGCGCGGATTGGCTGGCTACATTGCCACACCATCGGGGCGACGGCTGGTCTTCGCGATCTTCTCAAACGACCTCGACCGTCGCGAACCGGGGATGCAGCGGATCAATAAGCGCTGGATGGCCCGGGCGCGGGAATTCGAGCGTAGATTGATCCGCGATTGGGTGCTGGCGCTGGAGGGATGAGGCGGGGCGCATGGTTGACCTCGCGGTGCGTGGCCCAGAGGGAACTGGTGGGGGATTATCTGCCGAGCTTGCCGGAAGGGTAGCTGCGTGGGAGTCGATACCGGTCGGTGGGAACGGGTGTGAAAAAGGGCGTATCAAGGCTGCCAGGTCTGTTAATATATCGGTTTTAAATGATTATAAAAAATGGGGTTGAGTTTATCGCCGTAGGGTGCGTGCTCGCACGCACCATTGTTCGGCAACGAGAGAGCGGTGCGTGCGAGCACGCACCCTACGCTCGCTGCGCCAATCTTTTAGGCGAGCGAGCATGTTTTCTACCCGGTGGCAATTGCGATCGAGCGTCGGGTCATCGGGCAAATGGACGGGCGACTGTGCGGGACACTACTGCCATTGGCGATCAAAGCACAACGGAGGGCCGCGCCCTTCCTCGGGTGGGCGCATACGGCCTTTGTGCGGGTCACTTTATGGTCGCGGCACCTTGTAACCTGTGAGCTTTGCGCAGGGTTGCAAATGCGCCCTCCCGGGGGGAGGGAGGGCGCGGCCCGGCGGGCTTCGCCCTTGATTCCGGGCCAGGGGCGTGGATGGTGAGGTTGGTGAAGGGGCTCACCCCGTCATCCGCACTTTTACTAGGATTATAGGTCCTGACCCTAACCTGACCGCCTTCATGGAGACCCGATGATGCCCGTCACGCTCAAACGCCTTGAACACGTCAATCTGCGCACCGCCAATCTTGACGGGATGATTGCCTGGTATGGCCGCATCCTTGGCATGCATCCCGGCCCGCGTCCGGGTTTTACCTTCCCCGGCGCCTGGCTTTATGTGGAGGACCACCCGATCATTCATCTGGTTGGGGTTGAGGTTGCTCCGGGGGCCGATGCGGGTGATCTCCGGCTTGAGCATTTTGCGATTTCGGCGAGTGGGATCAAGGATATGATTGCCCGGATCGAGGCTGAGGCGTTGCGCCATCGGCTCAATCACGTCAAGGATTTTGGCATATTGCAGGTGAACCTCTGGGATCCCGACGGCAACCACATCCATCTCGATTTTGACGCGGCGGAAGCTGAGGGGTTGGAAATTTGACCTGAGGCACCCGTCAGCTACGTTCATGCGATGAATGCCCGATGAAGCCGATGTCAGGAAACCGAGAATGACGGCAACCACCGCCCGCGCCTTCACCTGCCAGCTTCGCCCCAGCGACCGGATGCCGGCGCTGTTTGTCGGTCATGGCAGCCCGATGAACGCCATCCTCGACAACAGTTACAGCCGCCAATGGGCCGAGATCGGCGACGCGCTGCCGGCCCCAAGCGCGATCCTGTGCATCTCGGCCCACTGGATGACCCGAGGCACAACTTTGGTACAGGTCTCGCAAAAACCCGAGACCATCCATGATTTCGGCGGCTTCCCGCGCCAATTGTTCGAACAGCAATACCCCGCCCCCGGCGCGCCCGAGTTGGCCCGGGCGACGGCTGAGTTGCTGGCCAAGCACCATGCTGAGGCCAGCGAGGAATGGGGCCTGGACCACGGCGCCTGGTCGGTGCTGATCCGGATGTTCCCGAAGGCGGATATCCCGGTCTACCAGCTATCGCTCGACCTATCGCTGCGCACGAGCGATCATTTCGAGCTGGCCAGGGACCTGAAATCATTGCGCGAACAGGGCGTGCTGATCGTCGCCAGCGGCAATATGGTGCACAACCTGCCAGCCATGCAGTCGGGTGCCGAGCCCTTTGACTGGGCTGTCGAGTTTGACGCCCTGATGGCCGATGCGATCACCGGGCGCCGCTTTGGCGAGATTGCCGGGGCGGACGGCCTCGGCAGCCTGATGAAGACCGCGCACCCGACCATCGAGCATTTCCTGCCGCTGCTGTATACGCTGGCCGTGGCCGACGACGCCGACGAGCTGAACTATTTCAACGAGGGCATCGACCTCGGTTCGGTCTCGATGCGCTCATGCGTGTTTGCGTGAGTGACACAGGCGGGGGCAACCAATGGACAACAATCGTTTGCTGAAGCTCGGCATCATCGGGTCGATCATCGCGGCGCTTTGCTGTTTCACGCCGGTGCTGGTCGTGCTGCTCGGCGTGGTGGGCCTGTCGGCGCTGGTGGGCTGGCTCGATCTCGTCTTGTTCCCCGCGCTCGCCGTCTTCCTTGCAATCACGGGATACGCCCTATGGAAACGCCACCGCGCCGGATAGAGCTTCGCTCGACCATCACTTGCCCCGAATGCGGTCACGCCGAGAGCGAGACCATGCCGACCGATGCCTGCCAGTGGTTCTACGACTGCAAGGGCTGCGGTGTGGTGTTGCGGCCCAAGCCCGGTGATTGCTGCGTGTATTGCTCCTATGCCACCGTTCCCTGCCCGCCGATTCAGGCGGGCGGGGGGTGCTGTTGAGGGTTAACCGGATTCTAGCGGCCCTGCTCGACAGGTTGCGGCGGTATCCTCACTGCTTCCAGATGCTTTTCCACCAGGGCCGCGGCTGTGGGGCTTCGCCGGGGTCGGTGCCGTATTCTTTCATATCGCTGCGGATCTGGTTGACGTTCCATCCGGTCAGGCTGGCCAGCGTCTGGGCCTCCTGTTCGTAGCGCTGGGGCAGCGATTGGCGGTACTGCTCGCCGGCCTCGCAGGCCATCTCGCCGGTGAAGGCGTGGCGCAGGATGTAGCGGCCCTGGAAGTTCGCGCGGTCGCCGGTCTCGACCAGACGCAGGTCCTCCGGGAAGCTTTGCGCATCGTAGCGGGCGTGGAGCCGGGTGACGAAAACGTTGCTGCCGCCCTGGGGTGCGAAATTGCCGCCGGAGTTGGCCGGGTTGACCCAGAAAACCCCCAGCTCGCGCAGTTCGTCAGCACTCAGCGGGTCAGCGGCACAGGGGTCGCACCAGCCCATGTCCCAGGCGTATTCCATCATCACCGCGGCGCCGCCCTGCTTGCCGACCGAATGGCCGTACAGCGCCTTGTAGGTATCGCTGAAGCGGTCCTTGGTCATCACCGGCACCTCGGCATCGGTCGGCATCCGGACGGTGCGGTAGTTGGCGGTCTCGACCCGGCCATTGCGGGTGAGGGTATATAGTAGCAGGTCCTGCGAGCCCTTCGAATTCACCATGCCGAGGCGAATCGGCAGCATGAACTTCGGGCTTTCGAAGGCAATCTGCAAGGGCCGCAACACGCCGCCGCCCTGCTTGGCATGGGCCTCGAGATTAACCTTGGCGACGAAGAATTTCATGCCCTGCTTGATGTAGGAACCCAGCACATCAGCGGCGCCATCGGGGATGGTGTAGCCGTTCTCGGTCAGCCAGGTTGTCAGGCCGTCCGACTCGGTCGCCGACAGGATCAGGATGTCGTACTCGCCGACCAGATATTGCGCCTCGACGGTGACGCCGAGGGCTTTGTCGCGCCTGCCATCGGCGAGGGAGTCTATCGGGGACGCAGCGCCCAGGGTCTTCATCCGTTCCATCATCACAATCGACTGGCAGGGGTCGGGGTCGAAATACTCGACCAGCCGGGGGGCCGAATAGGCATCGAGGTGGTCGACGATCGCGTTCTCGGTGACGTGGATCTGCTCGCGTTGCAGCACCGTTGGCGACGGCACCACCATGGCGAAATCGCGGGCGTCGCCCTGAAAGTCGTTGACCATGGTCAGCACGGTGCGGTTGCCGTCGCGGACCATCACGACCTTGGAGGCCTCGTTGAACAGCTTGGCATCGCCCTTGGCGACGAAGAAGCCGCAGAAGGCGAGGGCTTCAGGGGCGGCGGCCAGCAGGGCGATGGCCGAGGTGGCGATTGCGAGACGCTTTAAAATCGGGTTCATGCGGTAGCTCCTTTTTGGTCGGGAAGGCTGTTTAGTTCAGGAAGGCGTGATGCCACCCAGATCTTACGCGGGGCGGGGAAGAATCGGTCGAGAAGGGGCACCATCGGCGCCAGCAGGGCCAGGCCCCACAGTGGCCCGGCAGTGACCAGCCAGCTGTGCTGCATCCAGAAGCCGAGGGCGGCGACGGCAACAATCCAGGCGGCCCGGGCGCCGCGATGCCAGGGCTGGGTCATCGGGTCGGAGATCATGAAGAAGGCAAAGACCAGCAGCGCGCCGGAGCCAAGCTGATGCAGCGGCACCGCCCAAGGGTCGCCGAGCCATGCAGCCCGGGCCAGGCTGAGCATGGCCCAGGCGGCGAGGAACATGAACGGCACCCCGGCCCGGCCAGCCCGGCGGGTGACCAGAAGGCCAGCGCCAACGGCAAAGACCGCGATCCAGCCGCCGACGCCCCATTGCCCGGTCGAGACCCAGGCATCGGGCCGGAGCCCGGTGACCAGTACGATGGCCAGCGCGGCGGGGTTCCAGATATGGCGCCCGCCGACGCGGAGCAGGAATTTCGAGCTGATGGCGATGGCGGCGGCCAGTACTGCCAGCTCCCAGGTTTGGGTTCGGAGCAATAGGGTCAGCGACAGCGCGGTGATTGTTGGGCTGCGCCAGTCGAATGGCAGGCGAACCATGCGGCTGGCGATCCACTGGGTGGCCAACGCGCCAGCCAAGGCGGCAACCGGACGCCACCACGGCATCTCGAAGCCAAACCAGATGGTGCCCGCCAACGCCAACATCCCGACAGCGGCGATCTGGCCGTGCCGTGGGTCGCGCTGAAGCTGGGCGATCAAAGGGCGAGACATGTTTTGATTATACCTCAATCATTGCAGCGGGTCGTCGGCGGATTGCGGCGATTGTTTGCCGTTCCTGTACCTATTGACGCACGCGGGTGGCAAATCCTTGGAAGATTGATCGTGATCAATGCGCGAAATTCCAGTTTCCGCAAGGTTGAACCGATATCGGACGCAGGAGGAGAGAACCAATGAGACGGATCATTGCAATCCTCGCAGCCAGCGGAATGCTGACAATCGGTGCATTGAGCCTGGCTTTGCCGGCTGGCGCAGGTGGCGATCATAAAGGCGGCCACATGGGTGGCGCGATGATGCCGCAAGACCTTGATGAGATGCGCGAGATGCATCGCGAACACACTCACGGGCACGATTTCGACGCGATGGAGGAAATGTCGCCCGAAAAGCGTGCTCGAGTCATGGCGCTGATGCATGAAATTGGCGTGGCAATGCCGCCGATGGACCCGGAACGCGGTCGTCATGTGTTTGTCGAGAAGGGTTGTGTCGCCTGCCATTCAGTGAACGGCGTCGGTGGCGACCTAGGGCCGGCCCTTGATGCCGCTGATATGCCACGGCCGATGAATGTCTTTGAATTCGCGGCGCGAATGTGGCGTGGTGCGCCGGCGATGGCGGCACTTCAGGAGGATATGCTGGGCGAGGTGATTTCGCTCGACGGCCAGGAATTGGCCGACCTCGTTGCCTTCGCTCATGATGCCGACGAACAGGCTATGCTTACGATGGATCAAGTTCCGGAGCGATTCCATAGCCTGATTGAAAAATAAAACCGGCTGGCAATATCAGCCGGTGACTTGATTCGCGGGCAAATCCAGCAACGCTGGGGCAGTGAGGGGCTCGCCGGATATGCCCTCGTCGTTGTAGGCCCTGCGTACCGCCGGACGATTCTCGACGACGCGCAGCAGGGTCTGGAGCCGGGGTGGGATATCGTCCCAGGCAATCAAAGCGTTCCCTCGTGGGTAAATCTGCGCCCAGCGCAGGCAGGCCGCGAGGTAGAAGTCGGCCAGCGTGGGGGTGTCGGAGACCAGCCAGCCGGTCGCCTCCAACACGCTGTCGAGCAGCGCCATATGCTGACGGAGCCGCGCCGCCAAACCGGCCTGCAGTGCCGGGATCGCCGTCTGATCGGAAACATAGCGCGGCGAGTAGAACGCCGCGCGCAGTTCGGCATTGACGGTGTTCGAGAGATAGAACAGCCATTTGAGGAAGGCGGCGCGGGCATGTGGCTGGGTGGCTTCAGGGCCTTGCGCCCCGAGCCGCCCGGTACGATCGGCCAGATGCAACAGGATCGCCCCGGTCTCGAACAGCACCAGATCGCCGTCCTCGAGCACCGGCAGCAACCCCTGCGGGTTCAGCGCCAGATAGGCCGGCCGCTTGTGCTCAGACGTCGCACGGTTGACGCGGGCGCCGATGAACGGCAGGCCGAGTTCCTCCAGCGCGATCCGGACCACAATGTTGGCGCTGTCCGGGGACCAGTGGAGGCGGAGCGTCATCGGGCGATCCTTGCAGACTCAAAACTGGATCACATCGGCACCAGCCGCTGATGCCGCGCCCTCGCGCCGCGTTCGATGGCGGCGGCGGCCAGCCGGCCGATCCGCAGCTCGTCGCGCAGCATCTCGAGCAGGCGCAGTTCGTAGATGTTGACCAGTTTGTCGGCAGCGGCGACATCGCAGGCCAGCGCGTAGGCGGTTTCGCGCAGATGGTCGGGCAGGGCCTGCTCGATCAGCCCGATCAGCGCATCGAGCCCGTCCTCCTCCTCGAACAGGTCGCCGACCATGTTCGAGACGGTAGCGACGTGGCTGCGGTCGTAGTTATCAAAAATCGGCAGGACGCCGATGATACCGGTGATCGAGACCAGCTCGTCGTCGGTCATGTTCTGGTCCGAGGCGGAGATCGCCACCATCACGGCGACAAGGGCGTCTTGCGGGCTTAGGGCATCAATGGGCATGTAGGAAGTTCCTCGGAGGAATTTTTCTGGGTGTATGGTTCGGTGTACGGTTCGGTGGGGAAGTTATTGACCCTTTCGGCCCACGGCAATAGGAGTTGCCTCGACCGCTCCCCCAATTGTGACCGACCGATAGGCCAGTTCCCATGTCCGACCTGCGTGAAGCCGCCCTTATCTCCAAAGCCTGGCCCTTCGAGGAGGCGCGCAAACTGGTAAAACGGTATGCGAGCGCGCCGCCGGACAAGGGGTATGTGTTGTTCGAGACCGGCTACGGCCCATCCGGCCTGCCGCATCTGGGCACCTTTGGCGAGGTTGCCCGCACCACCATGGTGCGCCGTGCCTTCGAGACGATCAGCGATATCCCCACCAAACTGCTGTGCTTTTCCGACGATATGGACGGGCTGCGCAAGGTGCCGACCAACGTGCCGAACAAGGAGATTCTGGCCGAGGATCTGAACTTGCCGCTGACCAAGGTGCGCGACCCGTTTGGCACCCATGACAGT
>DATLAW010000335.1:0-11179 GCA_035527255.1 Thermohalobaculum sp.
GCTTCGGGCGCTTAAGAAGAAGATGCAACGCGAGGGCGTTTTTCGTGAGATGAAGCTTCGGCAGCATTATGAAAAGCCATCGGTGAAGAGAGCTCGGGAAAAAGCCGAAGCAATTCGCCGGGCTCGGAAGCTCGCTCGCAAGAAGTTACAGCGCGAAGGTCTTGTCTGAAGCAAATCCCAAAGCGTGTCGGCATTGACCAGCGCGCATCACGCGTTCTACCCCCCGCAATGACCTTGCGGGGGTTCTCATTTGCAGGAGGCGGCAATGGTAATGCTACCCGATGCGCAGACCCCGCCGGGGTTGAGGTTATATGCCATCGGTGATGTGCATGGGCGGACCGATCTGTTGGTGGACATGCACCAGCGGATTGCCCGCGACCTTGAGCGACGCCCGGTTGCCGACTGGCGGGTGATCCATCTCGGCGACTACGTCGACCGGGGGCCGGATTCCGCGGGTACTCTCGAGCTGCTGCATGGATGTCAGGGCAATGGGCACAGCGATTTTCTGCTGGGAAATCATGACCGCTACCTGCTCGATTTCCTGACCGACCCTCAGAGCGCCGATCTCGATCGTTGGGTGATCAATGGCGCCATCAAGACGATGGATTCCTTTGGGATCGATGGCATGCGGATGGTCTATTCGCTGGACGATGGCTTCCTTTCGCTGCTGCACGACGCGCTGACAGCGGCGATGCAACCCTGGCTGCCGGAATTTCTGGGCGGGCTGCAAAGAATGCTGCGCTATGGCGACTACGTCTTTGTCCATGCCGGGGTTCGGCCTGAGGTTGCGCTGGAAGATCAGATCGAGCACGACCTGATCTGGATCCGCGAGCCGTTTCTGTCGTCGGCTGCTGATCTTGGCGCTGTGATCGTACATGGCCATACCCCAGTCGATGCGGTCGAGGTGCGGCGCAATCGTATAGGCATCGACACCGGGGCGGTCTTTACCGGCAACCTGACCTGCCTGGTGCTGGAGGGGGCCGAGAGGGCGCTGTTGGGCACGGATCGGCTGGAGCCGCTGGCGGACGCCGCGGCGTGAGTCATGGTCATTGACCGTTGGTATAATGGGGGTGGTTACCGACGCTTGCTCAATTCCACGCCAGGCTCTCGATGAAGTTGATCGCATCGATCCCGGCGCCGTGCAGGCGCAGGTCGTTGTGGTTGCCGCCGCGGTAGGCGATCAGGCGCTTGGGCTGGTTTGCCACGTTGAACAGCGCCTGGCCCTGGGATAGCGGGATTGTCGCATCCGCGTCGCCGTGCAGGATCAGGACCGGCGCGGTGATCTGGCCGATCAGATCAGCGGACGCCCAGCGCTCGTACGGCAGCAACAGGCAGGCCGGAAAGATCGGAAAATGGATTTGCGCGACCTCGCATAGCCGGTTGAACGGCGCCTCGAGGATGAGCCCAGCGGCCGGGCGCGCCGCTGCGAGCTGGATCGCCAGCGCGGCGCCTAGGGACGTGCCGAATAGCACCCGGCGGATTGCCGGCACAGGTTCGCCGATCAGGGTATCGAGCCGGTCATAGAGGGCCAGCGCGTCGGCGGTGAGCGCCGACTGCGATGGTTTGCCCGGCGCCCCGCCAGCGCCGCGGTAGTTGAGCGCGACGATGCCCATCCCCTGTCCGGCGAGCTCTGCCAGAATTGATGCGTGCGACGGCAGCGACCCCCCGTTGCCCATGAAATACAGCACAACCGGACGATCTGGCGCCGGGTGCACGACCCACAGGGTGATCGGCAGACCGTCATCCGCGACCAATGTTGCCGTCTGCGCAGCCGGCAGCCCCTCCGGCTCGGCCACCGAAACTCCGGGCTGGAACGGATATATCAGTGACCGGGCGAAAACGATCATCCCAATGCAGCCAATGAGCCATGCGACAGCGATAACCGCGATCAGACTGATCATTAAACGGGACATGGGCGTCGAGGCGCGGCGACGGGCGGCCTGGCCGGATTCATGCCCGCGTGACCGCGCTCTGAACCGGCGACGCGCGCGATTGCGCAACATCTAGTTGGATGATTTCGGTCCGGTTCAGCACCTTCTTCATCACCATGTAGTAGTAGACAATCAACGCCAGCCCCAGCGTGACGATTGTTAAAAGCACCCAGATCACAGCGTGGCCGACAATTTCGGCAAGGGTGAAATTCACCTTGAGATGCGCCATGCGCTGACCGTTCTGGTCGGCAATCCAGGTCTGGTTGATGATCGAGGAAAGCACGTAATAAGGTGCCACGAATGAGGCAAGGCCTAGTGTTACGATGGTAAGCAACAGCCAGATGATGAACGAACCGATCGCCTCGGTGACGCCGAAATCACATTGAAAATGCGCGTTAGCTGGAAGCTGCATGATTAATTCCCGTGCCGCTGGGCCGGGCCGTCGCACACCGCTCCGGCTCGCCGGTGTTAGTCCATCGCCTTGACGATATCCTCGGTCATCTTCTTGGCGTCGGCCAGCAGCATCATGGTGTTGTCCATGAAGAACAACGGGTTGTCGATGCCGGCATAGCCCGAGCCGAGCGAGCGTTTCACAAACAGAACCGTCTTCGCCTTCTCGACATCCAGGATCGGCATGCCGGCAATTGGCGAGTTCGGGTCGGTCTTGGCCGAGGGGTTGGTGACGTCGTTGGCGCCGATGACATAGGCGACATCGGCCTGAGCGAATTCCGAGTTGATGTCCTCGAGCTCGAAGACCTCGTCATAGGGCACATTCGCCTCGGCCAGCAGCACGTTCATGTGGCCGGGCATGCGGCCCGCCACCGGGTGGATGGCGTATTTCACCGTGACGCCGTGCTCCTTCAGCTTGTCGGCCATCTCACGCAGGGCATGCTGGGCCTGGGCCACGGCGAAGCCATAGCCGGGCACGATGATCACCGATCCGGCGTTCTGCAGGATAAAGGCGGCGTCGTCGGCCGAGCCGCGTTTGACCGGGCGCACTTCGGCCCCGATGACGGCAGCGACCGCGCTGTCGCCGCCAAAGCCGCCGAGAATGACCGAGATGAACGACCGGTTCATGCCCTTGCACATGATGTAGCTGAGGATGGCGCCGGAGGAGCCGACCAGTGAGCCGGTGATGATCAAAGCGGTGTTCCCGAGCGTAAAGCCGATGCCCGCCGCCGCCCAACCGGAATAGGAGTTCAGCATCGAGATCACCACCGGCATGTCGGCGCCGCCGATGGGCACGATCAGCAGTACACCCAGCGCCAATGCGGCGAGCGTGATCAGCCAGAACCAGCCAGTCCATTGTGTGGTGATCAGCAGAATGATCATCAGCACCAGCGAGACGGCCAGCGCGATGTTGATCAGGTGCCGCGCGGGCAGCAGGATCGGCGAGCCAGACATACGCCCGTCAAGCTTGGCAAAGGCGATGATCGAGCCGGTGAAGGTGACCGCACCGATCGCGACACCCAACGACATCTCGATGATCGAGGCGGTATGGACGGCGCCCGGCACGCCGATGTTGAAGGCTTCCGGCGAATAGAGCGCGCCAGCGGCGACGAAGACCGCCGCCAGGCCGACAAGTGAGTGGAACGCGGCGACCAGTTGCGGCATGGCCGTCATCGGCACCCGCTTGGCGATGACAGCACCGATGCCGCCGCCAACGCCGAGGCCGACGATGATCAGCAGAAAACCCGAAAAGTTTGATGGGGGCGACAGGATCAGCAGCGTGGTCAGGATGGCGATGGCCATGCCGATCATGCCAAAACGGTTGCCCTGGCGGCTGGTGGTCGGGTGCGACAGCCCCCTGAGCGCCATGATGAACAGAATGCCCGCGATCAGGTAGGCGAATGCAGCAAGATCGGCCATCTATCCGCCCCCTTAGACTTTTTTCTTGTACATGGCGAGCATCCGCTCGGTGACCATGAAGCCGCCGAAGATGTTCACCGAGGCCAGGATGACCCCCAGGAAGCCGAAGATTCGGGTTGCCCAGGTGGCGCCCGCGTCCAGGTCCGCTCCGGCGGCGACCAGCGCGCCGACCACGATCACCGAGGAGATCGCGTTGGTCACCGACATCAGCGGCGTGTGCAGCGCTGGGGTCACCGACCAGACAACGTAGTAGCCGACGAAGCAGGCCATGGCGAAAATCGACAGCTGGAACATGAAGGGATCGACGCCGACCGCCGCCGCAGCGCCCTGGCCCGCGGCCTCGGCCGCTTCGGGGGCGTTTGTCGCGATCTCGGTGGCGATCCGCGCGAATTCGGCAGCGGCCTCGGCGGCACGATCGGCGGCCTCCTTAAGGGTATCCATTGCGGACATGGCTCAGTCCTCCTTTGGGGCGAAGTTCGGATGCACCACTGCGCCGTCCTTGGTCAGCCGGATGCCCTTTACCAGCTCATCCTCGTCATCAATCGCCAGGGCGCCGTCCTTGATGAAGGGCGACAGGAAGTTGAAGTGGTTACGGGCGAACAGCGACGAGGTGTCGGTCGCCAGGCGGCCCGGCATGTTGGCCAGCCCCATGATCTTCACGCCGTTGGCGGTAACGACCACCTTGTCAAGCTCGACACCGGCGACATTGCCACCCTGCTCGACCGCCAGATCGACGATGATCGAACCGGGGCGCATCGAGGCGACCATGTCGGCGTTGACCAATATCGGCGCTTTGCGGCCGGGGATCAGGGCGGTGGTGATGACGATATCCTGCTTGGCGATATGGCCGGCGACCAGTTCGGCCTGCTGGCGCTTGTAGTCGTCCGACATCTCCTTGGCATAGCCGCCGGAGGTCTGGGCCTGGGCGAATTCCTCGTTCTTCACTGCGATGAACTTGCCGCCGAGCGAGGCGACCTGCTCCTCGGTTGCCGGCCGCACATCGGTTGCCGTGACGATGGCGCCCATGCGGCGCGCGGTGGCGATGGCTTGCAGCCCGGCGACGCCGACGCCCATGATGAAGACCTTGGCCGGAGCCACAGTACCGGCGGCGGTCATCATCTGCGGGAAGGCGCGGCCATAGGTGTTCGCGGCTTCGAGCACTGCCTTGTAGCCGGCCAGGTTGGCCTGGCTCGACAGCACGTCCATCGACTGAGCGCGGGTGATGCGGGGCATGAACTCCATGGCGAAGGCATCGACGCCAATCGCGGCGCAGCCCTCCATGATCGCGGCCTCGTTATAGGGAGACATGATGCAGAACAGCTTTTGGCCCTTGGTCAGGCTTTTCAGCTCGGCATCGGTCGGGCGCTGCACCTTCAGGATGACATCAGCGCCCTTGACCGCCGTGGCAAAGGTCTTGGCGATCGTCGCGCCCATCGCTTCATAGGCAGCGTCCGGGATGTTGGCCCCGGCACCCGCTCCGGCCTGCACCACCATCTCGGCCCCAAGCGCAGTGAATTTCTTCACCGTTTCCGGGCTGGCGGCGACGCGGGTCTCGAACTCGCGGGTCTCCTTGGGAACAGCAATTTTCATGCGAAGTCTCCGCTTTGGGCGCCGGTCAATTGGCGCCTGTCACCCGGACGATTTGTCCTGGCGATGATCAGCGCTGATGAGCCGTTTTGTGGATGGCGCAATCAGGTTCCGACGAAGGCCAGGAGGATCAGCGTCAGGATCGTGAAGACCGAAACCCAAACGGCGCCTTTCATCAGCCCGGCGAAGGTTTTTTGCTGCTCGGTCGTGTCCATTGAGCCGCGCTCGTAATCAGCCATATGTAGTCCCCTCGGCGCTCGGTTGGTTCGGTGGAATTGGTGCAGTGTATAACCGGAACTTGCGCTGCCGCAAATGCGCTTCTTTGTGTCTTATCGCCGCATTTTTCCCGCTGCAACGCCGTAGTCGGGCCGTCTACCCATCCGCGCGCGTGAATTTCCACGGCCCGTCGGGTGTGGTACCGGTTTTTCGGGTGACCCGTCCGCTGTGCAACAGGTGATTCATATGCGCCACTGCCTCGCCCAGCGCGAGCCCGTATTCGCTGGCGCCAATCGGGCGTTTGAAGATGGCGAGGAAGGCCTCGGCGGCGGTCATCGGGCCACGGTCGAGGTCGGCCTCGATCCGGGCCAGGGCGTGTTCGTGGTTCTCGATCAACTGGGTCAAGCGGAATTCGAGGCCGCGGAAGGGCAGTTTATGTCCGGGCAGGACCAGATGCTCGGGCCGGGCGTGGGTGCGCAGCCGCGCGCAGCTTTCCAGCCAATCGCCCAGCGGGTTGGCCTCGGGTTCGGTCGGGTAGACGCTGATGTTGGAGGAAATTCCGGGAATCACCTGATCGCCAGCCAGCAGCAGCCCGTCCGGCGACCAGAAGGTGGCGTGCGAAGGCGCATGGCCGTGGCCGATGCGTACGGTCCATTGACGCCCGGCCATGGTGATCTCGTCGCCCTCGTCGATGGCGCGGAACCCCAGCGGGATCGGCGCGACGCAGGCCGAGAAGTTGAAGGGTTTTTCCGTCGCGTAGGCCGCCAGCAGGTTTTCGGGCATCCCGGCACGGCGGCGGAAGGCAAGGTGCTGCGGGGTCGGCAGGTCGTTGTGGTCCAGCGTCAGCATGCGCCCGAACAGCCAGGCGATGCGGGTCGCCCAGATCTCGGCGCCGCGCCCGGCGAACCAGCCCGCCAGCCCGATATGGTCCGGGTGATGATGGGTCAGGATCACCCGACCGACAGGTTTGGCCGCCAGCGGCCCGGCCAGAAGTGCCTCCCATGCGGCCCGGCCCTTGGCCCAATCCAATCCGGTGTCGATCAGGGTCCAGTGATCGCCGTCGTCGAGGATATAGGCATTCACATGGTCCAGCCGCATCGGCAGCGGAAGCCGCGCCCACAGAATGCCGGGGGCGACCTCGGTCACCGTGCCGGTCGCCGGGGCCTGCTCCCAAGGGTGGTCTATACCGGGAAGCGCAGGTTTTTGGTGCAATGTCATGCGGTCAGAGCCTCGGCGTCGAGAGCATAGAGGGGTGCGGCGCCCTGGATTGCCGCCTTGGCCAGCACTGCGGTCTGGGGGGCGATCTGGGTGGCAAAGAAGTGGGCCAGCACCAGTCGCGACACGGCCCCGGCAGTGCTGCGCGACGACAGAGCGCCACGGCCGAGGTAGTTGGCGCCGAGGGCCAGCGCCATCAGCCGCAGATAAGGGGTGCCCCCTGCGGCGCGGTCGTTCTGGTCCGGTGCTGCCAGCATCCAGTCGGTGGCGGTCTGTGCTGCCTCGGCGGCGGCGATGACGGCCTCGGCGATGGCGGAGAATTCGGCTCCGGCTCCGGCCAGGTCGGCCCCGGTCGCGGCGATCTCGGCGACCATTGTGCGGGCCATGGCGCCGTTGTCGACCGACAGTTTGCGGCCCACGAGGTCCATGGCGTGGATGCCATTGGTGCCCTCGTAGATCGACGTCACCCGGACGTCGCGCGAAAATTGCGCCGCGCCGGTCTCCTCGATGAAACCCATCCCGCCATGGACCTGCACCCCCAGATGCGCCACCTCGCTGCCGGTATCGGTGCCGAAAGCCTTGGCGATCGGGGTGAGGAACGCACCGCGGCGGCTGTGCATTTCGCGGTCGTCCGGGCTGGCGGCGGCGCGGGCCATGTCGATCGAGAAGGCGCAATCGTAGCAGATGGCGCGGGTGACCTGGGTCAGGGACTTCATGGTCATCAGC
The DNA here is from genome assembly GCA_035527255.1 of Thermohalobaculum sp. Classification (GTDB taxonomy): domain Bacteria; phylum Pseudomonadota; class Alphaproteobacteria; order Rhodobacterales; family Rhodobacteraceae; genus Thermohalobaculum. Next base: position 7,545 of record DATLAW010000335.1, read on the forward strand.
ATCCGGCGCACATCGGCGTGGCCGATTATGGTGGCCGAGCCATCGGCGGTGCGGCCCTGCTTGCGTTCCATGGCGAAGGCCATCGCCTTCTGGGTCGCCGCCTCAGCGATGCCCAATCCCTCGACGCCGACACCCAGGCGGGCGTTGTTCATCATGGTGAACATCGCCGCCATGCCGCCATGCGGGTGCCCGACGATCCAGCCGGTGGCACGCTCAAACGCCATCACCGCCGTGGGCGAGCCGTGCAGGCCCAGCTTGTGCTCCAGGCTGATTGGCTTGAGGGTGTTGGCGACACCGGGGTTGCCGTTCTCATCGGGCAGGAACTTCGGCACGATAAACAGGGAAATTCCCTTGGTGCCGGGGGCGCCATCGGACAGGCGGGCGAGCACCAGGTGGCAGATGTTCTCGCAAATATCGTGGTCGCCCCATGAGATGAATATCTTCTGGCCGGTAATCGCATAGCTGCCGTCGCCGTTCGCCTCGGCCTTGGTCGCCAGCGCGCCGAGGTCGGACCCGGCCTGCGGCTCGGTCAGGTTCATGGTGCCGTTCCACAGGCCACTGGTCAGTTTTGGCAGATACAGCGCCTTGATCTCGTCGCTGGCATGATGTTCCAGCGCTTCGATCTGCCCGTGGGACATTAGCGGGTTCAGTGACAGGGCCAGGCAGGACGACGCCATCATCTCGTTGACGAAGGTGGCAAAACATTGCGGCAGCCCCATACCGCCATAGGCTGGGTCGCCGGTGATGCCGACCCAGCCGCCCTCGGCGATCTGCGCATAGGCTTGCTTGAAGCCGGGTGGGCAGCGGACCACGCCATTCTCGAGCCGGGCCGGTTGCTGGTCGCCGATGCGGTTGATCGGGACCAGTGCGCCCTCGCACAGCTTGGCGGCTTCCTCGAGGACGGCACTTCGGGTCTCGGGCACCGCATCGGCAAACAGCTCGGTCGCGCCCAGCCGGTCCTGGCCGATAATGTGGGTGGCGCAGAATTCCATCTCGGCGAGGGGTGCACGGTAGGTCATGCGGGTATCCTTGGTCTCGGCTTCACCATCTTGCTTGGCGCAGGGGGGCAAGATAAGCGGGTTGTCGGCCCCGTCAAATCGGGGTTTGCATCCTCGTAGGCCAAAGGCAGGAGCGCGGGCAAGAGTGCAAACGACCGAAATCCTTGCGCCCGACGTTGCGGGCATTGCGCGCGCCGCCGAATTGCTGCGCGAAGGGCGTCTGGTCGCGTTCCCGACCGAGACCGTCTATGGGCTGGGCGCCAATGCCCGGAATGGCCGTGCTGTCGCGGGGATATTCGAGGCCAAGGGCCGCCCGCGGTTCAACCCGCTGATCGTGCATGTGACCGGGCTGGAGGCGGCGGTGCGGCTGATCGATCTGCCGGAGATGGCGCTGCGACTGGCGCGGGCGTTCTGGCCCGGGCCGTTGACCCTGGTGGCACCCGTTCGGGCTGATGCAGATATCGCCGAGTTGGTGACCGCCGGGCTGCCGACGCTGGCGGTACGGGTGCCCGCCCATCCGCTGGCGCGGGCGTTGTTGGAGGAATTTGGGGGTCCGGTTGCGGCACCCTCGGCGAACCCGTCGGGGCAGATCAGCCCGACCACGGCGGCCCATGTGGTGGAGGCGCTGGGTGGCGCCATCGCCGCGATTCTCGACGGTGGGGCCTGCCCGGTCGGCCTCGAATCGACCATCCTCGGCTTTGACGGCGAGCGCACTTTGCTGCTCCGCCCCGGCGGTCTGGCGGTTGAGGAAATCGAGCAAACGCTGGGCCACGAGATCGGCCGCGACCCTGGCGATGCGATCACTTCGCCGGGCCAGCTTGCCAGCCACTATGCGCCGGGAGCTGGGCTGCGGCTGGACGCATCGCGGCCGGAGCCGGGCGAGGCCTGGCTCGGCTTCGGGCTGGACCCGGAGGGCGTGGCTGGCCCGTCGTTGAACCTGTCGCCTGATGGCCGCTTGATCGAGGCGGCGGCGAACCTTTTTGCCCATCTGCGCGCGCTGGATGCGATGCTGGGCGGGCGTGGCACCATCGCGGTAGCGCCGGTGCCGGAACGCGGCCTGGGTCTGGCGATCAACGACCGGCTGGCGCGAGCGGCGGCGCCACGGTAGGGCTATTGGGGTGAGAAACACTGAGTCAATTTCATCCCGCTTCCCCGGCCTCCGAGCCGGGGCCTCGACCCATGGTGCACAAAGATTCGAGGCCCCGGATCAAGTCCGGGGAAGTATGGTGGGACCATGACCACCCTCACCGAGCCCACGCCCGAGCACTTGACCGGCCTTGCCGCCTGTCTCGACGCGAGCGGGTTCGTCGATGCGGCCTCAGACGCGGCGCAGCGCTACCTCATTGAGCCGCGCGGGCTGTTTCGCGGCCGGGCGGCGGCGATTCTCAAACCCAACTCGACCGATCAGGTGGCGGCGATCCTGCGGCTGTGCCACCGCGATCGGATCGGCGTCGTGCCCTATGGCGGCGGCACCGGGCTGGTTGGCGGGCAGGTCAGCCCCGGGGGTCCACAAGATGGCCCGCGCCCGGTAGTGCTGTCGCTGGAGCGGATGAACCGGGTTCGCGCCGTTCTGCCCGACGATGGGGCGATCATCGCCGAGGCCGGGGTCGTTCTGGCCGACCTACAAGCTGCGGCGGAGGCGGCGGGGCGGTTGTTCCCGCTGTCGCTGGCCGCCGAGGGCACTTGCCGGATCGGCGGCAATCTCGCCACCAATGCGGGCGGCGTGCAGGTACTGCGCTACGGAAATACCCGCGACCTTTGCCTCGGGCTCGAGGCAGTGTTGGCGGATGGCACGGTGCTGTCGGGGCTGAAGCCGCTGCGCAAGGACAACACCGGATACGACCTGCGTCACCTGCTGATCGGCTCCGAGGGGACGCTGGGAGTGATCACTGCCGCGACGCTGAAACTGTTCGCGCTGCCGGGCGAGACGGTGACGGCGATGCTGGCGGTGCCCTCGCCTGATGGCGCCGTGGCGCTGTTGCACGGATTGCGTGAGCGGTTGGGCGACGGGGTCTCGGCGTTTGAGTTGATCGCCGATCAGAGCATCGCCTTTCTGGCCGAGTTCTATCCGGAAAGGCCCGATCCGTTGGCCGGCCGTCCCGACTGGCGGGTGTTGGTCGAGCTGACCGGGCCTTCCGGCGTTGGCCTGGCCGAGCGGGTCGAGGCAGTGCTGGTCGATATGTTCGAGGCGGGTCTGGCCACCGACGGCGTCCTGGCGGCCAGCGAGGCCCAGCGCGACCAGATGTGGTGGATGCGCGAGACCCTGCCGGAGTGCAACCGGCGGGTCGGCGCGATCTCGTCGCATGATATTTCGTTGCCGCTGAGCCGGATCGGGCGGTTCGTCGCCGAGGCGCAGCGCGTCGTTGCGGGGTTTGGGCCGACGCTGCGGATCAACTGCTTCGGCCATGTCGGCGACGGCAACCTGCACTACAATGTGTTTCCGCCAAAGGGTGCCGCGAGCCCCGATCGGAAGACGTTGGCCGCACCGGTGAGAACCGCGATCCACTATCTGGTTGACACCCATGGCGGCTCGATCAGCGCCGAGCACGGTATCGGCCGGATGAAGACCGACGATCTGGTGAAATACGGCGATCCGGCGAAGCTGGCGGCGATGCGGGCGATCAAGGCCGCACTGGA
>DATLAW010000336.1:0-12223 GCA_035527255.1 Thermohalobaculum sp.
CCCATGAAGGCGGTCGCCATCATCGCCAGGTAGATCAGGATGCCGATGATCCAGGTGATCTCGCGCGGCGCCTTGTACGAGCCGTAGTACAGGCCCCGGAAGATATGCGCATAGACCGCCACGAAGAACAGCGAACCGCCATTGGCGTGGAGGTCTCGCAGCAATCCGCCGCCGATCACGTCGCGGTCTATATGCTGGACCGAGGCGAAAGCCATGGCGACATGCGGGGTGTAGTGCATGGCCAGGACGATGCCGACGGCGATCTGCAGAATCAAGCTGAAGGCCAGGACGATGCCCCAGATCCACATCCAGTTGAGGTTTTTCGGCGTCGGGATCATCATGACGTCGTAGATCAGGCTGACCACCGGCAGGCGGCTGTGCAGCCAGCGCTCGATGCCGGTCTTCGGGGTGTAGTGGTCGTGCGGGATGCCGTTCATTGTGTTCTCCCTCAGCCCAGCTTGATGACGGTGTCAGAAACGAAGACTGTCTGCGGGATATGCAGGTTCTCCGGTGCCGGGCCCTTACGGATGCGGCCCGCGGTATCGTAGTGCGAACCGTGACAGGGGCAGAACCAGCCGCCGAAGTCGCCGGCGCCATTGCCGAGCGGAACGCAGCCGAGGTGGGTGCAGACGCCGATCATCACCAGCCACTCGCCGGTCTCGTCCATCGCGCGGTTCTCGTCCGAAGCGTCGGCGCCACCCAACGCATTGGCGTTGCGGGCCTGATCGTCGGGCAAGTCGCCAAGGTTGACGCCACGCGCTGCGGCGATCTCGTCCTCGGTGCGGCGCCGGATAAACACCGGCTTGCCGCGCCATTTGACAGTAAGCTGGGTGCCGGGCTCGGTGTCGCTGATATCGACCTCGACCGAGGCCAGGGCCAGCACGTCGGTCGAGGGGTTCATCTGGTCGACCAGCGGCCAGACGGCGGCGCCCGCCGTCACCACGCCCGCGGCGCCGGTGGCGACATAAAGAAACTCGCGCCGGGTGGCATCCCCGTGGCTGTCTGGATGGCTATCTGCTTGAGACACGTTTGCCTCTCCCTTCTCTCACGCCCGCTTGGGGCATAAATTCGGACCCAGGGTATCTTTCCGCGGATTCCCCCTCCCGCTACTCTGCGTACTTACCTATCCATAGCTTGCGCTATGGTCCAGCGGACAACGCGCCGCATCCCCAGCAAGTTGGAGGGCTTTTTGCAGAACACCGGGTCGATGCGCAAGGGCGATGACACAAGTTGCCGCCTGGCGCTGTTTCAGCCGGACATCGCGCCCAATGTCGGGGCGATTCTACGCCTCGGCGCCTGTTTGGGTGTGCCGGTGCATGTGATCGAGCCTTGCGGCTTCCCCTTCAGCCCCCATGCGTGGCGCCGGAGCGCAATGGATTACGCCGATCTGGCCGAGCTGACCCGGCATGATTCGTGGGAGACCTTCCTTGCCGAGCGCCCGCCGGGGCGGCTGATCGCGATGACCACAAAGGGCGCGACCAGCCTATGGGAGTTTGCCTTCCAACCCGGCGACACCCTGCTGATGGGCCGTGAAACCGCTGGCCTTCCGGACAAGGTTCACGCCGTGGCCGACGCCAGACTGTTGATTCCAATGCAACCGGGCGCGCGGTCCCTCAACGTAGCAATGACAGCGGCGATCGCAGTGGCCGAAGCGGGGCGGCAGTTGCTCGGCGTTTGATCGTCCCGCTCACTCGCGGGGTGCGTCAAAGTACCGATTTTGGAGCAGCTTGCCTGAACCAATACACCCGCGCCGGTGGCAGGTTCCCCAGCACCCAGCGCGATTTCGTCCATTCCAGCTCCAGCGTCTCATACACCTTTCGCTCGATGGGTGTGCGCCATCCATAGGTGAACTGGATAAATACACCGCCGGGCCGCATCAGGCGAAAGGCGCCTTCGAGGATGGTGTGCTGATCGCCGCCAGGGATCGCCAGCATCGGTAGCCCGCTGACCACGGCGCCAACATCGGTGAGCGGCACCTCGGCGACGCGGCGGGCATCCAGGGTCAACACCTGAACTCCCGGGAAGCGTTCCCGCAACAGGTCGGCGAACAGCGGGTTGGTCTCGAAAACTGCCAGCCGCTCCGCTGGCACGCCGCTCGCCAGGATCGCCTCGGTGATTTTGCCGGTGCCGCCACCCAGCTCGACCACCGCACCGGTCTCGGGCGACATCTCGCGGGTCATGGTTCGCGCCAGCGCCTTGGACGACGGCGATACCGCGCCAGTCCGCCCAGGACGGCGCAGCATCTGGCCGAGAAACACTCTCCGATGGTTGCGCGGGCGCATGGTATCCGGCACGGTTCTCAACGGTCCCTTGTTCGATTGAAGCGACGTCGCCCAGGCGCATCGAGCGCGATGCAGGAAATCTGGATTCCCCTGAGGGTGAAATTTCGGAAATCAGGCAGATGTTCAGATGGGGTAGATTTACGTTGGGGTCAACCCAACAGCATCACTCAGCCGCTTCGGCCGCGATGAACCCGCCCGACTGGCGCGCCCACAGCCGGGCATACAGGCCACCAGCGGCCAACAGTTCGTGGTGGCCGCCTTCCTCGACGATTCGTCCATCGTCCAACACCACGATTCGGTCCATGCGCTGGATGGTCGACAGCCGGTGGGCGATCGCGACCACCGTTTTGCCGTCGATCAACATGCCCAGAACGGACTGCACCGCCGACTCGGTCTCCGAATCGAGCGCTGCTGTCGCCTCGTCCAGAACCAGCACCGGTGCGTTCTTCAGGATTGCTCGGGCGAGCGCGATGCGCTGGCGCTGACCGCCTGAAAGCTTGACCCCGCGCTCGCCCAGATGAGCGTCATAGCCGGTCCGCCCCCGTCTATCATCCAGCCCGGCGATGAAGTCATGCGCGAAGGCCTGCTGTGCCGCCTCGATCGCCGCCTCGCGCCCGGCGTCGGGCCGTCCGTACAGGATATTGTCGAGCGCCGAGCGGTTGAAGATCGCCGCATCCTGCGTGACCACGGCGATCTGGCGCCGCAGCCCGTCCTGAGTCAGGCGGCGTATGTCGGTACCGTCGAGCGCGATCCTCCCCTGCTCGACATCATGCAACCGCAGCAGCAGCGCTACCGCGGTCGACTTGCCCGCGCCCGAGCGCCCGACCAGGCCGACTTTCTCGCCCGGTCGCACCGTCAGCGAGAAGTCGTCGAGCCCGCCGCCTGCCTCGCGCCCGTAGCGAAAGGTCACGCGCTCAAACTGGATCTCGCCACCGACCGGCGGCGGCTCGATCGCGTCGGGTGCGTCGATGATCTTATGCGGCGGCGACAGCGTGCGGATGCCATCCTCGAGCACGCCCACATTGGCGAAAATGCCCAGGGCAGTGAAGCTGATCCAGCCCGACATTTGCGCAAGCCGGGTCGAGATCAGACCGGCGACGGCGATTAACCCGGGTGTCGCTTGCCCGGCCTGCCAAAGCCACAGCGCGGCGCCGATCAGCACCACCGGCAGGACACCTGAGAGCATCGCCAGTCCGGTGCGAAACAGCCATGTTATTTTGCCGAAGTTGAGCGCTGTGACGCGGTAGTGCTCCAGCGCCTGGCGCGCTGCCGCCTCCTCGCGCGCCGCATGGGCGAACAGCTTGACCGTCGCCATATGCCCGAGGCTGTCGACGAACTGTCCGGCAACAACGGATTTGGCGTCGGCCCTGACCCGAGCCCGCTGGCGGATTCGCGGCAGGAAATAGGCAACCATTCCCAGATAGCCAACAAACCACAACGCCAGGATCGCGGCCAAGCGCCAGTCGGCGTTCTGCAACAGAACAAAGGCGGCGATCACCGTCGCGATGCCAAAGACAAGTGCGTGCAGCGATTCCATCACCACATCGACCAGCGCATAGGTCGACTGGATTTCCTTCTGGCTGAGGCGGCCGGAAAAATCCTCCTCGAAGTATTTCATCGACTGCCCCAGCAGATGGCCATGGATGCGCAACACCGCCATCGGGTACAGGCCCGGCATCAGCGACCGGCTCATCATCGCGCCGTTCAGGCTCAGCAGAACCGGGCGCAGAATCATGAAGAACCCGGCGACGGCGCCGAGCGTCAAGGCGTTCTCGGCGAAGAAGTCGACCGCAGGCTTACCCGCCGCGATATCGACGATCCATCCGACCAGCCAGGCGCCAAGAACCTCGGCAACGCCAGCCAGTATAGACAGCACCGCAAGCAGGCAAATCGCCGGACCCGCACCGCGCAGGGCCCACCGGCTATAGGCCCAAATCGTCTGCGGCGGCGGGCCGTCGGCGCGCACAAACGGGTTGAACAGGGTCTCCAGACGCTTCACTCCGCTGCCTCCGTCGCATCCGCCGCGATAAACCCGCCCGACTGGCGCGCCCACAGCCGGGCGTACAGACCTTGCCCCGCCAGCAGTTCGGCGTGGCTGCCGTGCTCGACAATTCTTCCGCCACTCAGAACCACGATCCGGTCCATGCGTTGGATGGTCGACAGCCGGTGAGCGATGGCAATCACGGTCTTGCCCTTCATCAGTTCATCCAGCGAATCCTGGATCGCCGCCTCAACCTCCGAATCCAGCGCCGAGGTCGCCTCGTCGAGGATCAGGATTGGCGCGTCCTTCAACACGGCGCGGGCCAGCGCGACCCGCTGACGCTGGCCGCCGGATAACCGCACCCCGCGTTCGCCGACATGGGCATCCATGCCGGTGCGGCCCAACTGGTCGATCAGGGCCGGAATGAATTCGTCAGCCCTGACCTTGCGTGCCGCCTCCCAAACCTCCGCGTCAGTTGCATTGGGGCGGCCATACAGGATGTTGTCGCGGATCGATCGGTGCAACAGGGCGGTATCCTGGGTCACCATGGAGATCTGCGCCCGCAGGCTCTCCTGCTGGCCCATCGCCAGATCCTGACCGTCAATCAGCATCCGCCCGACATCCGGGTCGAAGAACCGCAGCACCAGGTTGACCAGCGTCGACTTTCCGGCACCCGAGGGGCCAATCAACCCGACCCGCTCGCCGCCCCGCACTGTCAGGTCGATCTCGCTGACCCCGCCACCCCCGCCGCGCCCATACAGATGCGTCACATGCTCGAATCGCACCTCGCCATAAGTTAGCTTCAACGGCTTGGCGCCATCGCGGTCCTTCAGGCGCAGCGGCTGGCTGACGGTCTCCATCCCCTCCTGCACGGTGCCGATATTCTGGAACAGGGTCGCCAGGGTCCACATGATCCAGTCGACCATGCCGTTCAGCCGCAGCACCAGCGCGCTGGCGGCAGCAATCGTACCAACGGTGATAGCGCCAAGCGACCACAGCCAGATCGCATACCCGATGACCCCACCGATCAGGAACGTCGACAGCACCGTCAAGGCCATGGTCAGCCAGGTGTACAACCGAAGCTGCCTGGCGAAGGTCCAACGGAAATCCTCCAGCGCCTGGCGGGCATACTCCTCCTCGCGCTCGCCATGGGCGAACAGTTTGACCGTCTGGATATTTGAGTAGCTGTCAACAATCCGCCCGGCCAGCGTCGAACGTGCTTCAGCCACATCCTTACCCAGCCGGGTGATCCGCGGAATGAACTGCCATGCGGTACAAAGGAACGCGGCAAACCACAGCCCCAGCGGTATCAACAACCGGGCATCGGTCTCGCCCAGGATTGCCGCGACGCCGAACAGGAAGACCGAGGCGTACCAGATCTCCGAGGTGATCTGATGGATCGAATCGTTCAGCGCCGGGGCCAGCTGGATCTGCTTGTTGGCGATCCGCCCGGCGAAATCGTCTGTAAAGAAGCTTAAGCTTTGGCGCAGCATCTTGCGGTGGGTGCGCCAGCGGATCAGCGCCCCCATCTGGGCATAGAACCCCTGGCTTGAGACCAGCGTCTCCAGCACCCGCACCACCGGACGCAGCAGAAACACCACCGCTGCCATCCACAGAAACGTCGATCCGTGGTCAGCCCACACCGTCCCGGGCCCGGCCATCGCCAGCAGATCGACCAGTTGCCCGGAGAACCGCGCCAGCGCCGCCTCGGTCAGCGCGAAAATCAGCGACAGCACCATCGATCCCGCAATCACCCACCGTGCCGGTCGCAGAAACCGCATGTAGAACGGGATCAGCCGATCGGGAAACTCAGCGTCCTCATCGTAGGGCTGGTAGGGGTCGATCAGGTTTTCAAAATAACGGAACATGCGATCCATCGGGTCAGGTTGAAACTTGCGTCGGTTGGGCGTGCCAGCCTAACACTGGTCCTCCGATCTGTGGAGACAAGCATGCCAAGCGATAATTCGTCCGATTTTGAAGCCAGCAAAGCACAGGCCAGCACCTGGTTCGCCGAATTGCGCGACGCCATCTGTGCCGCCTTCGAGGGGCTGGAGGATGCCCAGACCACCGGCCTCCATGCGGAACTACCCGCCGGACGGTTCGAGCGCAAGCAAACCCGGCGCGCTGGTGAGGGTCAGGGTGATCAGGGTGGCGGCATGATGTCGGTCATGCGCGGCGGGCGCTGCTTCGAGAAAGTCGGCGTCAACATCTCCACCGTCTACGGCGAACTCGGCGCGCAGGCACAGCGCAGCCTGACCGCGCGGCGCGAAATTCCCGGCCTGGCCGACGACCCGCGCTTCTGGGCCGCTGGCATCTCGCTGGTTGCCCATATGCGTTCGCCGAAATGCCCTGCCGTCCACATGAACACCCGGATGTTCTGGACCCCCGGCGCCTGGTGGTTCGGCGGCGGTACCGACCTCAACCCGATGGTCCCGGTCGATCAGGACACCGATTTCTTCCACACCGTCCTTCAGGCCGCCTGCGACCGCCACGACCCGGCTTACTACCCGCGCTACAAGGCCTGGGCCGACGAATACTTCATGATCCGCCACTGGAACGAGCCGCGCGGCGTCGGCGGTATCTTCTACGACGACCACTGCACCGGCGACTGGGACGCCGACTTCGCCTTCACCCAAGATGTCGGCCGCGCCTTCCTCGACGCCTACCTGCCAATCACCCAGCGCCACATGACCGAGGCCTGGACCGAGGCCGACCGTGAACACCAATTGATCCGCCGCGGCCGCTACGCCGAGTTCAACCTGGTCTATGACCGCGGCACCAAGTTCGGCCTCGAGACTGGCCACAACCCCGAAGCCGTGCTGATGAGCCTGCCGCCAGTGGCGAAATGGCCGTGAAGATACTTACAAGGAAAATTGCATGACCACCAAAGGAACTGCCCTCGTCACCGGCGCCTCCTCCGGCATCGGCGCCGCCGTGGTCCGCAAGCTGACCGCCAATGGCTGGGAGGTCCACGCCCTCGCGCGCCGTGGGTCGCGCCTGCAAGCCTTGGCGAACGAGACCGGCTGCACGCCCCATGCCATCGACATCCGCGACGGCGCGGCGTTGGAGACACTGATGGCCGATCTGACCCCGGACCTTCTGGTCAACAACGCCGGCCTCGGCGCCGGGATCACCGGGCTGGTCACCGCCACCCGCGACGAGGTTGCCCAGACCATCGACACCAACGTCACCGCGGTCCTCGAGCTTCTCCGCCTGACCCTGCCGGGCATGATCGCGCGCGGGCGCGGCCATGTGGTCAATCTGGGTTCGGTCTCAGGACTGTACCCGATCGTCTCGGTTATCTACGGTGCCTCGAAGGGCGCGGTGCGGCTGATTGGCCAGAATCTGCGGATCGAGCTGCGCGGCACCGGCGTCCGGGTCACCGAGATTAGTCCAGGCCGGGTTTCGACCGAATTCTATGACGCAGCGATATCCGACCCGGCCACCCGCGACCGTCTTAAAACCACCGGTATCCGCGAGCTTAGCCCAGGCGACATTGCCGACGCGATCCTCTATGCGGTATCGGCTCCGGCCCATGTGAATGTTTCCACCATCGAGTTGCAGCCGGTCGAGCAAACCTATGGCGGGGTGCAATTCGACCGCGTCGATTGGGAGGCGAGCGAATGATCGGCATCATCTTCGAGGTCCAGCCCGGCGAGGGCAAACGCGGCGCCTATCTCGACTACGCTGCCCGGCTGAAGCCCGAGCTTGAGAAGATGGACGGCTTCGTCTCGGTCGAACGGTTTGAGAGCCTGACAACCCCCGGCAAGATGCTGTCCCTCAGTTTCTGGCGCGACGAGGCTGCGGTCGCCAACTGGCGCAACCACACCGAGCACCGCGTTGCCCAGGCGGCGGGCCGGGCCGGAATATTCGCCGATTACCGCCTGCGCGTCGTCAGCGTGATTCGCGACTACGGCCCCAATGACCGGGCCGAGGCCCCGGCCGACGCGCCTGAATAACCCGCTCACCCATCCCCAGTGCCGGGAATATGCGCCGCCTGGTGGTTGACCATCCGCCACGCGTCGTCCTCGCGCACCCAGGCATTCGACGCGATCAGCTCAATCGTCCCGATCCGCTCGCGGCACAGCACCATCGCGGTCTTGCCGGTTACGATCGCCTGCGGCTCCTCGGCATATATCTCCGGCGGCAGGTGGCCCAGAACCAGTTGCCAGCTTGCCATCACAGCAGTCCGCCCGAAGATCGACGGGCCATGCGGATGGGTGCAGCTTACCGGCCGCTCGCGCGCCCACAGCGCCTCCATCGCGTCGAGATCGCCCGCGCGCATCGCCCGGTAGAAAGCGTCGTTGGCGTCCAGAACGGCGGCTGTTGCGGTGTTGCCCATCCAAGCCTCATTGATGATCCGCATCAGCATGCCGAATTTCGGCTGCGGCAGCAATACAGAGCAGCAATACAGAATGGGACCACTGGCACGATGCTTTCGGGGGTTGTAGGTTGCTGTGGATACGAATGGGGGCGCAATGACCAGATATGCAATCATCGGCTGGGGCTCGCTGATTTGGGACCCGGAGAATATCGCCCCCCATGTGCAGGGCGATTGGGCGATGGGCGGCGGGCCAGTGCTGCCCATGGAGTTCACTCGGGTCAGCATCAAGCGCAACATGGCGCTGGCGGTTTGCCTCGACGTAGTGCATGGCGTCGGCTGTATCACCAACGCCATTGCCTCGGTCAGGGACGAGATCGGACCGGTGATCAGCGATCTGGCGCGGCGTGAGCGGGCGCCGGATCACCATATCGGCGCAGTCTGCCTCGCCAGCGGCCACGCCAATGGGACCAGCGCCGCGATGGTGGCAGATGTACGCAAGTGGTGCCAGGCCAGGGGATGGACCGGGGCAGTGTGGACCGACCTGCCATCGAATTTCACCGAACACCTGGGCCAGGAATTCAACATCCCCAGGGCAATTGCGTACCTGCGCGGCCTGACCGGAGACAGCCTCGACCAGGCGGTAAGCTATATCGAGCAGGCCCCGGCAGCGACCGACACGCCGCTGCGCCGTGTACTGAATGCCGATGATTGGTGGCTGGCTGAGGCGCGGCGGCTCAATTTACGTTAAAAATGCTGATTTCGGTAAAAACGCTGGCCGCTACCGGTCCATAACCATCCATAAGGCGCAGGCAACCAGAAGCAGTCCCATGGTGACATTGAAGGCCCGCAGCCGCGCCCCGGCGCCCAAAATGCGCCTGATCGCAACACCAAAGGCTACCCAGGTCTGGCTCGAGGTCAGACCGGCGATGAGGAATGCCACAGCAATGATCGCGGCATCCACGACAGGGTTCTCACCGTCGACATAGGTCGCCGAGACGCCGGTCGCCATCACCCAGGCCTTCGGGTTGACCCACTGGAACGCCGCCGCCTCGTGAAACCGCAATGGCCGGGTCCGGGTTTGGGCTTTCGCGGCGCCAGCGGTAGAGATCCGCCAGGCGAGATACAACATCACCGCGAAGCCAACCCAAGCAAGCCCAGTCCGCAGTGCCTCCGAGCGCTGAAACACCGCCCCCAATCCCAGCGCGATCAGGAACACCATCAGCGGAAAGCCGAGCGCCACGCCCATCGCATGCGGCACCGTCTGGCGCCAGCCAAAGGTCGCACCCGAGGTGGCCAGCATCATGTTGTTCGGCCCCGGCGTCCAGGTGGTGGCGAAGGCAAAGCCGAGCAAGGCGAGCAGGATTGGCGGTTCCATGTTAGGGCTCTCTGCATCGATAGGTCAGCGTTTATGACCTTAGTCGAGAGCATTATCGAGCAATGCCGTCCTGTCCAGCGAAAAATCACTGTCGAGCCATTGGCGCCGCGCTGCCTCTAGCGCGATGCCGAGGGCAGGGCCGGGCTGCATCCCCGCTGCAACCAGATGAGCGGCATGCAGTGGAAACTTTGCAGCGATCCCGCGCGCTATTTCGCCCGTTAGGTTCGCCAACCCGCTCGTATCGCCGCTGGCAGCCCGCAACAACGCCATCGCTTGCGCCGCCTGTGCGCCATTGCGATGGGCGGCGACGGCAACCGTGACCGGCCTGGCGAGCAGGGCCCGGATATCGGCCAGACGCTTGGCCTCGTTCCGGCTGAGGCGCAGCGCCGTCTCCGGCTCCTCACCGCCCAGCGCCGCCAGCCGGGTCATCCAGTCGGCCCCAACCCCCGCCTCGCCCTCCAGATGGACCAGCGGCGCCAGCAGCGCCGGGCTGGCCCCGGTAAGACACCGCATCAACACGCCGGACGCCGCCATCGCCGCCACCGACGGGGCCGGATCCGGCGCCGACAGCAGCTTCTTCATCTCGGCCCCGACCCGCTCGCGCGCCAGCCCATCGATGCCATCGGCCAGTTCGGCACAGGCGGCCAGACCTTCGGCCTCGATACCGTCACCGCTGTACCAGGCGGTGAAACGGAAAAACCGCAGGATCCGCAGGTAGTCCTCGCGGATCCGGTCACGTGGCTCGCCAATGAAGCGGACCCGCCGGGCCAGAATATCCGGCAGCCCGCCCAGCGGATCGATGATCTCGCCCGCCGCGTCGGCATAGATTGCATTCATGGTGAAGTCGCGCCGGGCGGCGTCCTCGTCAATTACGGTCGAGAACCGCACCGTGGCGCGCCGCCCGTCGGTTGTCACATCGGCGCGAAAGGTGGTGATCTCGTAGCCCTCGCCGCCCGAGACCGCGGTGACCGTGCCATGCTCGATACCGGTCGGTACCGCCTTCAGCCCGGCGGCTTCCAGCAGGCGGGTCACCTCGCCCGGCTCGATCGGTGTGGTAATGTCGATATCGGCAACCGGCTGGCCCAGCAGCGTGTTGCGCACACAACCGCCGACGAAATACGCTTCACCCTGCAGCGCATCCATCACTGCCCGCAGATGCGCCGATCCCAGCCATTCGGCATCCAGCCGCATCACAACGCCCCCTGCTCGGCCAACACCGCCAGCCGGTCGCTCAACCCCTTCAGCATTCCCGCCGTCGCCCCCCAGATGTAATAGCCCCCCCATGGCATAGCATAGTAATAGCGCCGCGTGCCCCAGCGGTCATGGTGGTGGCGCACCCGGTTGGCCGGGTCCATCAGGAAATCGAGCGGGGTCTCGAACACCTCCTCGACCTCGTTTGGATCGGGCAGCGGCCGCCAGCGCGGATCGATCACCCCGACAAAGGGAGTCACCCGAAAGCCGGTCGAAGTCTGGTATTCGTCCAACGTGCCGATCACCTCGACCCGGTCATGACCCAGCCCGATCTCCTCATTGGCCTCGCGCAAAGCGGCTGCCAGGGGCGATGGGTCATGCCGGTCGATCTTGCCACCCGGGAAGGCGATTTGTCCGGCATGCTGGTCCAGATGCGCCGCCCGCATGGTCAGCACCACATGCAGCCCCCCGGCGCGCTCGACCAGCCCGCACAGGACGGCGGCGGGGCGCTGACCGACGCCCGGCATCTGTGCCGCCTTTACCTCGGGGTTCAGGTCGAAATCTGACCGCTCCCCCAGGGGCGGCAGGGCCAACGCGGTCTGGATATGAGCGAGGGTCACGGGCATACTGGTCTAGATGCACCGCACGGGCTGGGGTTTCAAGCGTGGTGCGGGGTGCCGCCACACCGGAGAGCGGCGCCATGCCTCAACAGGGCATCATTCCTCAAGATCGACCATATGCGGTGTGACGAGGATCAGCAGCGTGCGGTGTTTGTGGTAGGCATCACTGATCCGAAACAGCTCTCCCAACGTTGGCCAGCCCGCGCAACACTACCGCCGCTTGCCTTTGCGCCGGCCAAATGAGACAATGGACTGGGAGCTGGGAGGGGCGAGGGATGACCGACCAAGTGGACCATTTGCAGCCCGGAGCCGAATCCGGCGCTGAGGCATTGGTGCGACCACCATTAGTGCGACCGGCATCGGTTGTCAGCACGGCAACCGGATTTGTCGGCATCGGGGCGACGGTAGCGTTGCTCGCGCTATTCATCGGCTCGGACTTGGCCCTCAATG
>DATLAW010000337.1:0-41323 GCA_035527255.1 Thermohalobaculum sp.
CAGTAAGGGCACATGATCGATCAGATCCGGGTCCGGAAAAGCAGTCATTCCCCAAGAGCCCTCGAGCTCGCCCAAATGATCTGCTCCAGATCCGCGCATCACCATACCGGCCAGCGGCCAATATCAACGCCGCACCTTGAATGCCTGACACATGGAAGCACCCGATCACATGCTCGAACCGTTCAAAAAACCACTTGCATAAACGGGGGCATCCACACATGGTGAATCACGATCTTGATTCCCACACAACAAAAAACACACTATATGGGACGCTAAACAGGTACCCCCTTGCTGGGGGGAGGGACAAGGTGGGGGTCGGCCACCCCGGCGCGCCCTTGACCGCACAAGGACACCACCATGCCATCAATAGTTATCGCGTCGAAGCTGTGGGGCAGCATGTTCGGCACCGCCGCCATGCGGGCGCTGTTCACCGACGATGCCATGGTGCAACGCTATCTTGATGTCGAGGCGGCACTGGCCCGGGCGCAGGCGCGGGTTGGCATTGTGCCCGCCGAGGCGGCGCAGGCGATCACGGCGGTGGCCGAGGTCGGGCGGGTCGATTGGGAGCGGCTCTCCGCCCGGACCCAGATCGTCGGCTACCCGATCCTGCCGCTGGTCGAACAGTTATCCGGTTGGGCCGCCGATGGCTCGGGACAATGGAGCCATTGGGGCGCCACCACCCAGGACATCATGGACACCGCCGACGTGCTGCAGATCCGCGATGCATTGGATCTAATTTCAACCGATCTCGATGCCGTGGCGGCGGCGCTGGCGGTCCTGGCGGAAACCCACGCCGAGACACCGATGGCCGGGCGTACCCATTTGCAACACGCGCTGCCGATCTCGTTTGGCTACAAGGCGGCGACCTGGCTCAGCGGTATCGACCGCCACCGGACAAGGCTGAACGAGCTGCGGTCCCGGGTCGAGGTGGTCTCCTTCTCCGGCGCCGCTGGAACGCTAGCCTCGCTCGGCGAAGTAAACGGTCTGGCGACCCAGAAGGCGCTGGCGGCTGAATTAGGGCTGGGCGAGTGCGACATCACCTGGCATTCGATCCGCGACGGTTTTGCCGAGGTGACCGGCTGGCTTGCATTGGTCGCCGCGTCGCTCGGCAAAATCGGCTATGACATCATGCTGATGATGCAAACCGAGACCGGCGAGGTGTTGGAGCCGTATCAGCCCGGCCGAGGCGCCTCGTCAACAATGCCGCAGAAGCGCAACCCGATCTCGTCCGAGGTGATGCTGGCGGCGGCCAAGATCGTGCGTGAGCAGCATTCCCTGATGCTCGACGCCATGGTCCAGGACCATGAACGCGCCACCGGACAATGGCATGTGGAGTGGCAGGCGCTGCCAACGGCGTTCATCGTTTGCTCCGGTGGTCTGCGGGCCGCGCGCGAGGTTCTGGAAGGGCTGGAAGTTCGGCCCGAGACGATGCGCCGCGTCCTTGACGCAACCGGCGGGCTGATCGTCGCCGAGGCCGTGATGATGGGCCTGGCCCCGGCGCTGGGCCGTCAGGTGGCGCATGATCTGGTCTACGACTGTTGCCGTGCGTCGTTGACCGGCGGCACGCCGTTCCTCGACGCCCTGACTGCCGAGCCGCGTATCGCGGCCGTGATGGACCGCGAGGCGCTGACCCGGCTGGTCGATCCGGCGAACTATCTGGGCGCGGCGCCGAAGATGACGCGGGGCCTGCTGGCGCGGTGGAACAACAAATGACCGTGCTGGCCCGCGACGCATGAACGATTGCAGCCAAGGCATTGTTGGGCAGGTCGGTCCTGCAACCATGCGTTACTAGGGGCACGGTCGTTGCTGTCGCCCGTCGCCCTCGCAGTGCTCGCCGTTACCGTCCTGGCGACCTCGTTCCTGTCTGGCATCTTCGGCATGGCCGGCGGGATGATCCTGCTTGGTGTGCTGTTGGTATTTCTCGACGTCGCCCCGACGATGGTGCTGTTCGGCACCGCCCAGGCGGCGGCCAATGGCTGGCGCGCGGTGCTGTGGCGGCGCTATGTGCATTGGGGCATTGTCGGGCGGTATGTGGTCGGCACGACGCTGGCCTTCCTGGCGCTGCGTACAATCGCGTTCCTGCCGGACAAGGCGCTGGTCTATTTCTTCGTCGGGACGCTGCCCTTTGTCGTCCACGCGATTCCAAAGCGCTGGCTGGCGCTCGATATCACAGGCCCAGGTGTACCCTACTTGTGCGGCGCGCTGATCATGCTGATCCAGTTGTTTGGCGGCGCCGCCGGGCATATTCTGGACCTGTTCTTTCAGGCTAGCCCGTTGGATCGCAAATCGATTGTCGCCACCAAGGGGTTCACCCAAGTGGTCGCGCATCTGTTCCGGATCGCCTATTTCGGCTCCTTCATTACCTCCTTCGTGGTCGCGATCCCCTGGTGGGTCTATGTCGCGGCTGTCGCGCTGGCAATAATCGGGACAACCCTGGCCGCACGGGTGTTGGAGCGGATGACCGACATCGGGTTCCGGCTGTGGAGCAAGCGCGTGGTGCTGACTGTCAGTGCCATCTACATCCTGCGCGGCTTGTGGTTGGTGACCGGCTTCTGACGCGCAAAACCGCCTCTACCTAGCGTTAAATATTCAGTCGAAGATTCTGACCGCGACCGCCCAAACGAACGAGTATCAGTTGCGGCCCGCCGCAGCGTATGTTTGACATGGAAGCATACCGCAAATCTTCGCTGTCGGGGAGATACACGATGCTTCAGCTCCTGGTTAAGAATGCCCGCCTCGCCGATGGATCCGGGCCGCAAGACATTGCAGTTGACGATGGCCGCATCGTCGAGATCGCGCCAAGGATCGACGCCGAGGCAGTGCGGGTGATCGACGCCGGCGGGCAACTGGTCAGCCCGCCGTTTGTCGATCCGCATTTTCATATGGACGCCACGCTGTCGCTGGGCATGCCGCGCCTCAACCGGTCCGGCACCCTGCTCGAAGGCATCGCACTGTGGGGAGAGTTGAAGCCGCTGCTGACCCATGAGGCGGTGATCGAGCGAGCCATGCGCTATTGCGACCTCGCGGTGGCCCAGGGTGTGCAGGCGATCCGCTCGCATGTCGATGTCTGCGACGATCGGCTAACCGCGACCGCGGCGCTGATCGAGGTGCGCCGCCTGGTTGCCCCCTACATCGACCTCCAGCTTGTGGCGTTTCCGCAGGACGGTCTCTATCGCTCATCGACCGCCGAGGCGAACCTGCTGCGGGCGCTCGATATGGGGATCGACGTTGTTGGCGGCATCCCGCATTTCGAGCGGACAATGGCCGATGGTGCGGCCTCGGTGCGGCGTTTGTGCGAGATTGCGGCTGAACGCGGCCTGCTGGTCGACGTGCATTGCGACGAATCCGACGACCCGATGTCGCGTCATGTCGAGACGCTGGCGGCGGAGACGGTTCGGTTGGGGCTTCAAGGCCGGGTGACCGGTTCGCACCTGACCTCGATGCATTCGATGGACAACTACTACGCCTCGAAGTTGATCCCGCTGATCGCCGAGGCTGGGCTGCACGCCATCCCCAACCCATTGATCAACATCACCCTGCAGGGGCGCAGCGATACCTATCCCCGCCGCCGTGGCCTGACCCGTATCGCCGAGCTGCGGGCGGCGGGTGTCAATATCGCCTTCGGGCAGGATTGCACCATGGACCCGTGGTATTCGCTCGGCTCGGCGGACATGCTCGATGTGGCGCATATGGGAATCCATGCGGTGCCGATGACATCACGCGAGGCAATGCGCTGGGCATTCGACGCAGTGACGGTGAACAGCGCCAAAGCGATGGGCCTGCCCGACACGGCACTGGCGGTTGGGCGCCCGGCGCGCTTCGTGGTGCTGCAGGCGCGTGACCCGATCGAGGCGATCCGGTTGCGCGCAACCCGGCTGTTCGTCGTGCGCGACGGACGGGTGATCGCCGAGACAGCACCACGTCTGGCGCGCCTGGCAATGGCGGGGCGGCCGGAAAGTCTGAACCCGGCTGACTATGCCCCTGCTGCCGAGGACTGAGCGGCGGAGCAGCGCTTGACATCGGCGCGATTCCCTCATCATTCTTTACCAGCCGATAAAACTTTTGCGACCCCCGAAACACCGCTGCAACATGAAGGAACCCCGCAATGAAGATGACCGCCACCCGCCGCCGCATCCTCGCCGGCGCCGCCGCGACAATCGCCCTGCCGATGCTCTCCCGCCCGACCTGGGCCGCTGGTGCGGTAAAGGTCGCCGGCATCCATGCCTCGCCGGTCGAGAATGCCTGGAATTCGCGCATTCACGGCGCGATGGGCCAGGCCGCCGCCGATGGGCTGATCGACTATTCGTTCTCCGAGGGCGTCTCGGGTACCGACTACGCTCGCGCGATGCGCGAATACGCCGAACAGGGCGTCGAGCTGGTCTGGGGCGAATGCTACGCAGTTGAAACCGAAGCCCGTCAGGTGGCGGCCGACTATCCGAACGTGGCCTTCCTGATGGGCTCGTCGGGCGGCCCCGAGGGCGACAACTTCGGCGTCTTCGGCACCCGCAACCACGAAGCGGCCTATCTCGCCGGTATGCTGGGCGGCAAGATGTCGAAATCCGGTGTCTTCGGCTCGGTTGGCGGCTACCCGATCCCCGAGGTTAACCTGCTGATCAACGCGTTCCGCATGGGCGTCAAGGAGGTCAACCCGGATGCCCGCTTCCTCAATGGCTTCATCGGCGCCTGGTTCGACCCGGCCAAGGCCAAGGAGGCCGCAATCGCCCAGATCGATGCCGGTGCCGACATCCTGTTCGGCGAGCGCATCGGCACCGCCGACGGCGCCAAGGAAAAGGGCGTGAAGGCGATCGGCTCATTGATCGACTATTCGCCGCGCTACCCCGGCACGGTCTTCGCCAACGCGATCTGGAATTACCGCCCGACCATCGACGCGGTAGTCGCAGATGTCGCCGCCGGCAAGCCGGTCGGGCGCGACTACACCGAGTATTCGTTCATGAAACACGGCGGCAACGAGCTGAGTTACATTGCGGCCGAGGTGCCCACCGACGCAATCCCGGCGATGGAAGCCAAACAGGCTGCCATCATGTCGGGTACCTTCGAGGTGCCGCTGGACCCGAGCGAACCCGCCTGACGACGGATCTCCGCGCGTGGAGCTCCAGGATGCAACAGCACTTGGCGGAGCGATTCGCGCGGGGAGAACGACTGCGGCGGCGGTGATGGAAGCGTCACTGGCCGCCGCATCAGCGCTCGACCGACTTGGGGCGGTGACGATTTTAGAACCGGAGCTTGGGCGGGTAGGAGCAGCGGCGGCTGACGCGGCTGCGGCTCGACCAGCGTTCCACGGTGTTCCATTCTTCGGCAAAGACCTTGGCGCGCATGCGGCGGGGCTGGCACCAGGCGCGGGGTCGAAGGCGTTGCGGCGCCTGCTCCCGTCACCCCCCACCGACAGCACCCTGTTCGCACGGTTCCGGGCGGCAGGGTTGATCCCGTTTGGGTTGACCACCGTGCCAGAATTCGGACTTTCCCTGACGTCCGAGCCGTTGGGCGGGCCGGCCGCGCGAAATCCGTGGGACGAAACCCTGTCGCCCGGCGGGTCGTCCGGCGGGGCGGCGGCAGCGGTGGCGGCGGGCATTGTTGCCATCGCCCATGCCACCGATGCGGCAGGCTCGATCCGGGTCCCGGCGGCATGCTGTGGGCTGGTCGGCCTGAAGCCGAGCCGGGGTGCCACTCCGGCCGGGCCGGATTTCGGCAACTACCTGATGGGGCTGGCGTCGGAGTTGGTCCTCGCCCGGTCGGTCCGCGATGTAGCCGCTGCATTTGATGCGGTGGCACGATCCGAACCTGGGCCATTCCCCGACCGCCCGAGAATCGCGCTCGCCATAACCCCCAACACTGGGCCAGCCCAGATTGCCGCACTGCGGGCAGCGGCTGAAGGTCTTGTAGGGATCGGGTGTGAGGTGAGTGAGATCGATCCTGCGCCCCTCGACGCCCTTGGCGAGCGGGCCGGAGCGGTTGCCTGGATGATCCTTGCGGTTTCGCTGGCCGAATGGCTGGACAGTCTCGGCATTGGCGAAAGCGATGTCTCACCGCTGACTGCCGCAATCGTGGCGCAAGGGCGGGCGACGCCCGCGTCGGTTCTGTTCGCAGCATCACGTGAGATGGCGTGCATCGGTCACGCGTTTGATACCCTGTTCGACAATGCCGAGATAATCCTGACCCCAGTTCTCTCGGGCCCGCCACCCCGGATCGGCCATTTCGACATGACCGGCACCGACCCGGCGGCGCACTTCGCGGCGATGGGGGCACTCGCCCCAAATGCCGCATTGGCCAATGTTGCGGGAACCCCGGCGCTGGTACTGCCGGTCGTGATGGCAGACGGCGCGTTGCCGGTGGGTGTCCAGTGGGCTGGGAAAATCGGTACTGACCGCATGCTTTTGACACTGGCAGCCCAGCTTGAAGCGGCGTCCCCGCGTCCCCGCTTCCCCTACGCCATCGCCGGATTGCCGCAATGAGCGGGCCGGTACTGGAGCTTGACCGCATCACCAAACGGTTCGGTGTCTTGACGGCGAATGAGGACGTGAGCCTCAGCCTCGGCCAGGGTGAAGTTTTGGCGCTGCTGGGCGAGAACGGGGCAGGCAAGACGACGCTGATGAACATCCTGTTCGGTCACTACACCGCCGACGAAGGCGATGTCCGGGTTTTTGGCCGCACCCTGCCGCCGGGACGTCCACGGGCGGCGATCGAGGCGGGGGTCGGGATGGTGCACCAGCATTTCACCTTGGCCGCCAACCTCACGGTCCTGGAGAACGTGATGATCGGCTCCGAGTCGCTGCTCCGGCTCGACAGCCGCCGTGGGGCGGCGCGCCAACGGCTGCAGGACGTCGCCGAACGGTTTGGCCTGGCGGTCGATCCGGCGGCGCGGGTCGGTGACCTGTCGGTCGGCGAACGCCAACGGGTCGAGATCGTCAAGGCGCTGTACCGCGATGCCCGCATTCTGATCCTTGACGAGCCGACCGCTGTTCTCGCCCGTCCCGAGGCCGAACGGCTGTTCCAAACGTTGCGCAGTATGACCGCAGGTGGCCTGTCGATCATCTTTATTTCACACAAGCTGGACGAGGTGATGGCCGCCGCCGACCGGGTGGTCGTGCTGCGCGGTGGCAAGGTCGTGGCGGAGCGATCCACCGCTGCGACCAGCCGGGCCGAGCTTGCCGAGCTGATGGTAGGGCGCCGCATCGCCCGTCCGGTGCGGGCGTATCAGGAGCCGGGTCCGGTGGTCGTCGCCGCCCGCGGCATTACCGTCATCGAAGGCGGTGCCACCCGCCTCGACAGCGTCGATTTCGAGGTGCACGCGGGTGAGATCTTCGGGATCATCGGTGTCTCCGGCAATGGGCAGGCGGCGTTGGGCGGATTGCTTTCAGGGAGGATGCGGCCCGCCCGAGGATCCCTGACGCTTGAGGGCGAAGACATGGCGCGGATGAGCCCGCGCGATCTGGTCCGCGCCGGGGTTGGGCGAATTCCGGAGGACCGGCATGCCGAGGGTGTCGTCGGCGAGATGACCGTGTGGGAAAACGCCACGCTGGAACGCCTTCGTGGCCCGGAATTCTCCAATCTCGGCGTCGTCCGGCGCGGCGCGGCGCGGGCCTTTGCCGCCGATCTGATCAGCCGCTTCGACATTCGCGGCGCCGCGCCGGACACCCGCACTGGGCTGCTGTCCGGCGGCAACATGCAGAAGCTGATCCTGGGACGCAGCCTGGCCAAGCCGCCCCGGTTGATCCTCGCCAACCAGCCGACCCGTGGCCTCGACGAGGGCGCTATTGCCGCCGTTCACCGTGAACTGCTGGCGGCGCGTGCCGCCGGGGCGGCCATCGTGCTGATCTCGGAGGATCTCGACGAGGTTCTGAGTCTCGCCGATCGCATTCAGGCGCTGTTCCGGGGCCGGCTCTCCGCCCCGATCTCGGCCGGTGAAGCGGATGCACGGATGATCGGCTTGATGATGGCCGGATCGTGGGAGCCACAACATGAGGCTTGAACGGCGCACACATGTCCCGCTGTACATGACAGCACTGGCTCCGCTGACCGCAATCGCCGTGTCGTTGGTGCTGTCGGGCGGGCTGATTGCGGCGGCCGGGGTCAACCCGTTCGAGGCCTATGCGGCGATGCTCAAGGGCGCGTTTGGCTCGCGGCTTTCGACAACCGAGACGCTGACCCGGGCGACACCCTTGATGCTGACCGGGCTGGCCGCTGCTGTCGCCTTTCGGGCCCGGCTTTGGAACATCGGTGGCGAGGGGCAATTCTATCTTGGCGCCCTGACGGCGGCATGGCTGGGCCACGGCATGCTGGCGGGGATTCCGGCGCCGCTGGCGATCGTCATCATGATGGCGGCCGGAATGTTGGCCGGAATACTTCTGCTGATAGGGCCACTCGCGTTGCGCCTGAAGTTTGGCGTCGATGAGGTCGTCACCACTCTGCTCGGCAATTTCATCGTGCTGCTGTTCGTATCGATGATGATCGAGGGGCCGATGCGCGACGCCCTCGCCTTTGGTTGGCCCCAGTCGGCGCCGGTGGACCGCGATCTGATGTTGCCGAAACTGATCGACCGCACCAGGCTCCATGTCGGCCTGATCATTGCACTGGGCGCCGCCGTGGTCGTTTGGCTGATCCAGGCCCGCACCGTGTTCGGGATGGAGGCGCGCGCCGCCGGTCTCAACGCCCGCGCCGCCGCCTTCGCCGGAGTGTCGTTGCCGCGCACGCTGATGGGCGTTGCGGCGCTTTCGGGGGCGCTGGCGGGGCTGGCAGGTGCGATCGAAGTCACTGGTCTGAAGGGCTATGTCACCACCGACCTGTCGCCTGGCTACGGTTACGCGGGCATTGTCGTCGCCATGCTGGCGGCGCTGCACCCGGCCGGGGTGGTCGCCGCCGCCCTGTTCGTCGCCGTGGTCTTTGTCGGCGCCGATGCCATGAGCCGCGCCCTCGGCGCACCGAGCTTCATTGCTGATGTGATCGTGTCCGTGTCGCTGTTGACGATGCTGGTCGCCCTTCTGTTTACAACCTACCGGGTCCGCAAATGATCGAGGCGCTGGAAATTCTGACCACGGCCAGCCTTTGGGCCGCCGTTCTGCGCATTGCGACGCCATTGATCTTCGGCGCGCTCGGGGCACTGATCTGCGAGCGTTCGGGGGTGTTGAACCTCGGCATCGAGGGCATCATGACCATGGGCGCCATGGTCGGGTGGCTGACCGTCTATCTCAGCGGTGACCTGTGGCTGGGCCTTACTGCGGCGGCCATCGGCGGGGCGCTGTTCGGATTGCTGCATGCGATGCTGACGGTGCCGTTGGGGCTGTCGCAGCATGTATCGGGCCTCGGCATCACGCTATTTGCCTCGTCGCTGACCTATTATGTCTATCGCCTGATGGTCGTGGTCGGCGCCTCGCCGCCAACCATCGAGCCGTTCCAGCCATTCGCCATACCGGGGCTCTCCGACCTGCCCTTCGTCGGCCCGGTGCTGTTCAGCCAATCGGCACCGACCTATCTCGCCTTCGCCGCCGTCGCGGTGACGGCGTGGGTGTTGTCGCGGACGCCGCTGGGTCTCGCAGTTCGCATGGCGGGCGAGAATCCGCACGCCGTCGAAGCGCAGGGCCTCGACCCGATCCGGCTGCGGATCGGCGCGGTAGTGGTCGGAAGCGCGCTGATGGCGCTCGGCGGCGCATTCCTGACCACGGCGGCGTTCAACAGTTTCTTCCCGACGATGATCCAGGGCCGTGGCTGGATCTGCATCGCGCTGGTTGTCTTCTCCGGCTGGCGGCCCGGCAAGGCGCTGCTCGGGGCGCTGCTGTTCGCGCTGTTCGACGCCTACCAGCTCCGTCTTCAACATGTGGTCGAGGGGGCGGTGCCGTATCAGTTGTTCCTGATGGCACCCTATGTCCTGTCGATCGTCGCGCTGGTCCTGGTCGCGCGACGCGGACGAGCCCCCGAAGCGCTTATGGCCCCATATCGCCGGGGCGAGCGCTGAGTTCGGTGATGGCGCAGAACTTGCGCGTATGGCGGTTGGTTCAACTGATCGCTGCAACGCGTTGCCCGAACTATTCCACGGGTGTTTGAACCTGCGGCGCAGTGGGCCACTGCAATGCGCGGTTCACGCAGCGCGCCTTTCTGCCGCAAACCGGCCGTAGAACGTCTCGCCGTTCTCTGCGAGATCGTGCAGCAAGTCCGGCGCGGTGAAACGGGGGCCGTGGTTGTCGACCAGTGCGTCGCAGATGGCGATCGCCTACGGCGCGCCGATAATGTCGAGCCAGCAAAGCGGGCCGCCGGACCAGGGAGCGAAGCCCCAACCCATGATGGCGCCGACATCGCCTTCGCGGATGTCGGTCAGGACGCCTTGTTCGAGGGTACGAACCGCTTCCAAAGCCTGCGCCATCATTCAGGCGGTTCAGGACATCCACCGGGCGCAGCCGTTCGGCGGCGGTGGGCCAGAATACGATCAGTCGCAACGTCACCAACCCCGGGCGCCCAAAGCGCCCGAGGTTTATGTGTCTTACGCCGCCGCCCGATTTTTTAGGCGAACGGCCGGCGAGGGCGGTCACAGGACCGGGGTGACCGCGGTCGCCAGGGAGTAGCCGTCTTCGTCGAGAGCCGCAGCAATCTCAACTTTCATGCCCGATTTTATTTCGGTCAGATCGACCTCCTTGCTAACGAGCATGATGGTCTTGTCAGTCAAGACCAATACATGCTGCTTGGCATCGACAGCCGATATGGTCGAGATCAGTCCTTCCGCAATGGCGGGATGGGCAAGAACGGACGCAAAAACGGCCGAGAGCACGATTTTGTACATGGGTTTTCCCTAAGTTTGAACATTGCCGCCTGGATCCTCGGGGATCGGCCTTGTCGCGTTTGCGCGCTTAGGGGCTTGGTCGACTGGTCGTCGTGCGGACCAGCAAACCAATATGCCGAATTACTTTGAGGCGCGCGCCTGATCGCGACATGGAGACGTCGTATTTTGCGCAAGCGCGATCCGCGATGGTCGAATGACGCCCTGCCTGGTTCAGGCGGCTTCGGCGGCAATTCCGAACCGCCCGTAGAAGGTCTCGCCCTGCTCCGCCAGGTCGTGCAGCAGGTCCGGGGCGGCGAAGCGGGGGCCGTGGTGGGCGGCGAGGCAATCGCAGATGGCGATGGCCTTCGGGGCGCCGATGATGTCGAACCAGCTGAGCGGGCCGCCGGACCAAGGGGCGAAGCCCCAGCCCATGATGGCGCCGACATCGCCCTCGCGGATGTCGGTGAGGACACCTTGTTCGAGGGCACGAACCGCTTCTAAAGCCTGGGCCATCATCAGGCGATTCTGCACGTCCTCGAGTGCGGGCTGTTCGGCGGCGACCGGCCAGATCTCCGCCAAACCGGACCACAGGCCAGTGCGTTTACCCTTTTCGTCATAGGCATACATGCCGCCGCCTGATTTGCGACCCAACCGGCCGCGTTTCTCGACCATCTCGGTCAGCAGGTCGTCGGCGCCGGATCGGGGGTAGGCGTTACCCATCGCAGCCTCGGTGGCGCGGGCGATCTTCAGGCCCAGTTCCAGCGAGGTCTCGTCGGTCAGTTGCAGCGGGCCGACCGGCATGCCGAGCTGCCGGGCGGCGTTCTCGATCAGGGCGGGTGCTATGCCCTCGGTGACCATGATCAGGCCCTCGTTGATGTAGGGGATGATGCAGCGGTTGGCGTAGAAGAAGCGGGCGTCGTTGACGACGATCGGCACCTTGCGGAGCTGGCGGGCGAAGTCGAGCGCTTTGGCCACCGCGGCGTCGCCGGTTTCCTTGCCGCGAATGATCTCGATCAGCGGCATCTTGTGGACCGGCGAGAAGAAATGGATGCCGATGTAGCGGTCGGGCCGCTTGCTGGCCTTGGCCAGCTCGCTGATCGGAAGGGTCGAGGTGTTGGTGGCGAAGATTGCCTGGTCATCGAGTTGTGCCTCAGCCAGGGCGGTGACCTTGGCCTTCAGGCCGGGATCCTCAAACACCGCCTCGACCACCAGATCACAGCCCTTGAGCGCGCTATAGTCGGGGGTGGCCAGCACGCGGGCGAGGATTTCATCTTTCTGTTCGGCGGTAATCTGGCGCTTTTTCACGCCCTCGTCGAGGATGCCGTCAATGGTGGCGCGGCCCTTGTCGGCGCTGGGCTGGTCGCGGTCGATCAGCACCACCTCGATGCCGGCGCGGGCGGCGACGAAGCCGATCCCGGCGCCCATCATCCCGGCGCCGAGGATGCCGACTTTCCTCACACTCATGTCGGGGACATCTTTGGGCCGCACGGCGCCCTTCTCCAGCGCCTGCTTGTTGATGAACAGCGAGCGGATCATCGCCTCCGACGAGGGGTTCATCAGGAGCGAGGTGAACCAGCGCGCCTCGATCTTGATCGCGGTGTCGAAGGGCACCAACGCACCCTCGTAGACGGCGCTCAGCAGCGCTTTTGGTGCCGGGTAGGCACCCTGCGACTTGCCGTGGGTCATGACGATACCGCCGAGGAAGATATTGAAGCCGTCGCGGGTGTAGGGGGCGCCGCCAGGGATCTTGAAGCCCTTCTGGTCCCAGGGTTTGACGGCGTCCTTTTCGGTGGCTTGCGCCAGCCAGGTGCGGGCAGCGCCTAGCAGGTCTTCGGCGGGTACGACCTCGTCGATCAGGCCCACCGCCTTGGCCTTCTTCGGGTCCGGGGTCTTGCCCTCGAGCAAGAACGGCGCGGCACCCATCACGCCCAGCATCCGCACCAGGCGGGTGGTACCGCCGGAGCCAGGGAAGAGGCCGACCAGGATCTCCGGCAGGCCGATCTTGGCCTTTGGGTTATCGGCGGCGATGCGGCGGTGGCAGGCCAGCCCGATCTCGGTGCCGATGCCCATTGCGGTGCCGGGTGCGGCCCAGACGAAGGGCTTGCCGCCCCTACCGGTCTTGGGGTCGGCCCCGGCCCGCTCGATTTTGCGCAGCACGCCGTGCAGGTGCATGATGAAACCGAAGATCGTCTCGGCCGGATTACCACCTTTCGCCACGGCCTCCGACTTCATCCGGGCGATGACGTTGAGGTCCATGCCGCCGGCGAAATCCTTCTTGGCGCTGGTGATGATGACGCCCTTCACGGCGCTATCAGCCAGTGCGGTATCGACATGGGCGTCAAGCTCGGCGATGCCCGGCTCGTTCAGCACATTCATTGATGCGCCGGGCAGGTCCCAGGTGATGGTGGCAATGCCGTTATCATCGGCGGCGTAGTGGAAAATCTGGGTCATCGGGTCCGCTTTCCTAGGCATTTTTCACAAAGGTTCCGTCGCACAATGTGAACCAGCTGCGCGCGCCCTCGGTGTGGTTGATCAGGTCGACATCGGAATAGGTGCAGGTACCCGCCTCGGCCCGCATGCCGATGGCGAGAAAGCTGGCGATGGCGCCGGAGCGGTTGATGAGGCGGTGGCCATCGGGGTCGCTGGCCTTGAAGCCCGCCGCGCCACCGGTGCGGAGCACGGTCTCGCCGCCATCCTGAACCAGAACCAGTTCGCCCGAGACGATCCAGACAAACTCGTCCTCGCCCAAGTGCCAGTGGCGTAGCGACGAGACGGCATCCGGTTGCATGGTCACCAGGTTGACGCCAAACTGGGTCAGCCCGGCGGCATCGCCAAGGTGCTGGTAGGAGCGCCCCGCCATTTGCGTGGCGTAGGGTTCCGGGTAGGAAGACTTGTTGCTCGACTCGATGGCGTGGATATCGATCTTTGGCATGTGTTGTCGTCTCCCTGCTCCTCATGTAACCGATCATTCGACGGTTGAGCCGTCCTTGCGAGTGAAACTTACCACACCAGCCCGCTTGTGGTAGGCAAGGTCGTCCTCTGGATAGTGGGCGTGCTCATCGGCAAAACGGGAGCCGATCTCCATGAACGTCGCGGGTTCGTCCGATCGGTTTACCAGCTGATGTCCGTTGGCAGTGCCAGCCTTGAACCCGGCGGCATCACCGGGGCGCAGTACGAATTCGCCATCATCTTCGACCAGAATGACCTCGCCCGCTATCATGTACACGAACTCATCCTCCACCTCATGCCAGTGACGCAGGGACGAGATGCATCCCGGCTCCAGGGTCGAGAGATTGACGCCGAACTGGGTCAGCCCGGCGGCGTTGCCAAGCTGGCGGCGAAGCAGAGCGCCGACCCGGCTGCGATAAGGTTCAGGATAGCCTGCGCCGATCCGGGTAGGGGCGTTCTCGATATCGATCTTCGGCATGGCATCAACCTTCCCAAACTTCCGTTAAAGGTCGGTCTACGGCGCCGTCTGTCAAGTGCATCGGGTTGTTCACACCGTTCGGCCAACCACGAACTCGGCAATCTCCCCCAGCGCGGTGCGCATTGCGCCGGCCGGGAAGCCTTTGAGTGCTGCCAGCGCCCGGTCGGCGTGGCCGCGGGCGGCCTCCTGGGTGTCCGCCAGCGCGTTGGTCTGGCGCAGATAGGCCATCGCCTGTTCGAGATCGCCCGGTTCCTGTTTGCCGCGCGCGATGGTGCGGCGCCAGAAGTCGCGAGCCGCGTCGTCACCCTTTTTGAAAGCCAGGATCACTGGCAGGGTCACTTTTCCCTCGCGAAAATCGTCGCCGGTGTTTTTGCCCAGCGCGGCTGACGAGCCGCCGTAGTCCAGCAGGTCGTCGGTAAGCTGGAACGCCATACCGAGCCCGTCACCATAGGTCCGCAGCGCCGCCACCTTGTCGGCTTCGATCCCGGCGATCACCCCGCCGACCTCGGTTGCAGCGGCGAACAGCGCGGCGGTCTTGCCGCGGATGACCTGATCGTAGCGCCCGAGGTCGGTGGTCAGGTCGTGCGCCGTGGTCAGCTGCAAAACCTCGCCCTCGGCAATCACCGCGGAGGCATTCGACAGGATTCCCAACACAGCAACCGAGCCGGTCTCAACCATCAACTGAAAGGCGCGGGCAAACAGGTAATCACCCACCAGGACGCTGGATTTATTGTCCCACAGGATGTTGGCGGTAGCACGGCCACGGCGTTGCTTGCTTTCGTCGACAACGTCGTCGTGCAGCAGTGTGGCGGTGTGGATGAACTCCACCGTCGCCGCCAGCTTGATGTGATCGGTGCCCCCGTCACTGCCAACACCGTAGCCGCACAGCCGACTGGCGGCGAGGGTCAGGATCGGGCGCAGCCGTTTGCCGCCAGCCTCGATCAGATGGGCCGAAATTTCCGGGATACGGGGCGCGTACTGCGATGACATCCGCTCACGGATCAGCCCGTTGACCAGGCTGAGGTCGTCGGCGACCAGGCCGAGCAGGCGCTCGAACGGCCCGGAACTGTCCGCGGTCAAGGCGTCGGATTTTGCGGCGGGTGCGGTCATCGGCAACGGGGTTCCTTTGTGGCGGCGGTAGTTCGGCCGGTCTCGACCTTGCGCGCCCAATCGCATAACTGATCTGTGATGGAAGAACTTTTGCGCACCACTGACCCGACTCTCATCCCCTACGCTCAGGCGTTGCTGGACGGCGAGGATATAGCCTGCTTCGTCTTCGACGTAAACATGAGCATCCTCGAAGGCAGCCTGGGCATTCTGCCGCGCCGGTTGATGGTGATGCGCCAGGATTTGTATCGGGCGCGGGCGATCTTGCGCGACAACGGCGTCGATCCTTATGAGGCGGAGAAGTGGATTTGAGCTCTGCCGCCTTCTCCCCGCAAGATACCCAAGAAGACCGGCTTCTGGGCGGCCGGGTGCGGTTGATCCAGCCGTTGCAAGGTTATCGCGCGGCGACCGATCCGGTGTTTCTGGCCGCGGCGGTTGCGGCGCGGCCGGGCGAGCGGGTGCTCGATCTTGGTTGCGGCGTCGGGGCGGCGGTGTTTTGTCTGGCGGCACGGGTTTTGGGGCTGGAACTGCACGGGTTGGAAATCCAACCGGCCTATCTGGGCTTGGCCGAGAAGAACGCGGAGCTTAATGGCGTTGCGCTTTCACTGCATGCCGGTGATGTCGCGGCGCCGCCACAGGCGTTGCGTCAGCTTGCTTTCGACCATGTGATGCTGAACCCGCCCTATTACGCCGAGAGTGCGATTGCCTCTCCGGTGACCGGGCGCGATGTTGCGCACCGCGAGGGTGGTGCCAGACTCGGTGATTGGATCACGGCGGCTCTGGCCCGGTTGAAGCCGAAGGGCTGGTTGACCGTGATTCACCGGGTCGAGCGAGCGCCGGAGCTGCTTCGTCTGCTCGACGGTCCAGCCGGAGCGATCGCCGTGAAGCCGCTGGTCGCGCGGGCCGGGCGCGATGCCGGGCGGGTGATTATCTGGGCCCGCAAGGGGGCAAAAGCACCGTTCCGGCTGCTGTCGCCCCTTGTGGTTCACGCCGGCACAGCACATCATCGAGACGAGGATGATTTCTCGCCCGATGCGGCAGCAATTCTTCGCGATGCGGCGGAACTAGATATGCAGGAGAGGCTCCCATGAAACCGATTCCGAACTCGATTGCCGCGCAGGCCGGTGAACTGGCTGAATGGCGCCAGGATTTTCACCGGCATCCGGAGCTGGGCTACGCCGAGCACCGGACCGCGGCGAAGGTGGCCGAACGTCTGACGGCACTGGGCTTCGACGGAGTCGAGACCGGCATCGGCGGCACCGGGGTATTGGGCGTTCTGCATGGGCGCGCCGGGTCAGGCGGTGCCGCCATCATGCTGCGCGCCGACATGGACGCCCTGCCGATCGACGAGGTGACCGGGCTGCCGCATGCCTCGACCAATCCCGGCACCATGCATGCATGCGGCCATGACGGCCACACCACGATGCTGCTCGGCGCGGCCAAACATCTGGCCGAGACCCGGAACTTCGATGGCACGGTCTATTTCTGCTTCCAGCCGGCCGAGGAGGGCGGTGGCGGCGCCAAGGCGATGCTGGATGACGGGTTGTTCAAGCGCTACCGCCCACGCGCCGTCTACGGCATGCACAACTGGCCGGGCATGCCGGTCGGCCAGTTCGCGGTTAAGGACGGACCGGTGCTGGCGGCGGCCAGCGCGTTCACCATCACGATTACCGGCAGCGGCAGCCATGCAGCCCGGCCGCACGACGCCCGCGATCCGATTGTCGCCGGGGCGCAGCTTGTGAGCGCCCTGCAGACCGTGGTCAGCCGGGTGATCGACCCACTGCAACCGGCGGTGCTGTCGGTGACCCAGTTCCACGCCGGGTCGGCCTACAATGTGATCCCCGACCAGGCGGTGCTGATGGGTACGACGCGTTGTTTCGACGACAGTGTGCAGCAGCAGCTTATCGATGAGATGGATCGTCTCTGCGCCCAAATCGGAGCGGCCATGCGGGTTCAGATCGTGATCGTCCGCGACGCCGTTCCCTACCCGCCGACCATCAATGACCCGGCCGAGGCGGACTTTGCCGAATCGGTGATGCGCGAGACGTTCGGCGACGCCAATGTGGTTCGCGGGCATCCGCCAACCATGGCCGGCGAGGATTTTTCGTTTTTTGCCCGCGAAGTTCCCGGTTGTTACGTGATGATCGGCAATGGCGACAGCGCGCCGCTGCATAACGCGGCCTATGATTTCAACGACGACGCGGCGCCGTTGGGGGTCGCCTATTGGGCCCGGTTGGTCGAGCGTGCCTTGCCCCGGCAGACGACCTCGGGCTGAATCGCCCAGCCACATCTGTAGAAAGGCCAAGGGATCATCTCAGCACGTGATTGTTCGTCAAAAAAACCAAACAGGGAGGTGACAACGCCTCGATTCCCTGCTGTAATTGACTTCTTAGGACTGCGATAAAGGAGGATTGCTCATGAGCGTGTCGTCTCATCTCAGCCAGTTGCGCCAAAAGCACGAGGCTCTCTCAAAGAAAATCGAGGATGAACAGCAACGGCCCGGCAGCGACGATCTTCAGGTAACATCAATGAAACGACAGAAGCTTCTGCTAAAGGAGGAAATCTCGAAACTCGCGATACAGCAGTAACGAACGGGGCCGACGCGGCCGGCCCATTTTTGTTAGCGCCAAGCCGCCAGAGACCCGCAGCGGGACTATGCGGCGTTGCGTTTGGTGGTTGTTTTGCGGAGAAAATCCGCACACCAGTGGGCAAAGTCCTGCTGATTGACTGGGCGGCCGAAACTCGCCAGCGCCTCGGCGCCCCGATCAGGTGGAAGCGCGACACCGCTGCGCATTACAACCAGATCACGGGCGTAACCCTCGGTGAATTCGGGGTGCGGCTGGATTGAAATTGCATCCGGCGCCTCTGGGTCGCCATAAGCCAGCATGGCGTATTCGCAGAACGGGCTGGCGGCCAGCACCGTGGCGTCCTCGGGGATCGCCGTCACCTGATCCTGATGCATGGCGTGGATGGAGAAGTTATCGGGCGCTCCGGCCATCCAGCCTGGACGACGCACGACCTGGTAATCATGGACCCCGGCGCCCCAACCCTTGTCGGACTTGACTGCCCTCCCGCCCAGCGCCTCGGCCAGAAGCTGGTGACCGAAGCAAATGCCGATGATCGGCTGACCGGCGGCGCGGGCAGTGCGCAAGAATTTTTTCAGCGGCCCGATCCAGGGCTCGTCGTCATAGACGCCGTGTTTTGATCCGGTGACCAGCCAGGCATCGCACTCGGTTGGGCTAGCCGGGATCTCGCCATCGAGCGCGGCATAGGCGCGGAACGTGAACCCCGGGTCGGCCTGACGCAACCAGGTCTCGAACATCGGCGGGTAGTCGCCGTGGCGCGGGGACAGATCTTCGGGCACTCGGCCAGCCTCAAGAATGCCAATCAGCATGGGTTCTCTCGTCAATTTCGTCGCTCATTGCATAACATAGGACGCTTTTCCCGCCTCTGGAAGGGGTCGCGAATACAATGATCTAGGGCACCGAAATGCGCAGGCGGACGAAAAGGCCCCGATGGTCGGAGCCTGGAAGTTCCAGGGTCTCGATCGATTCGACGATGATTTTCTCCGACAGCAATATATGGTCAATCTGGTGGCCCCAGGGCGCGGGAATTGGCCCGAACGGTGTCGGGTATTCGCCTTTCCAGGTGATCCGATGGCCACCGACGATACGGGTGCCGGTGACCTCGAGGGCGCGGGTAACCACCCAGGACCATGGCGGAGCGTTGAAGTCACCAGCGATGATCATCGGGCGCGCGAGTTGAGCCGCCATCGGGCCGAGTGCGTCGGTCTGTACTTGCCGCAACCCCTCGTTCGCGCGTGAAAAATGGGCGCCGATCAGACCGAGGTGGAGCCCCCCGCCAAGATCGGCGATAGTACTGGCGGCGGTCGGTGCGACGTTGTTGTTTAGGTATAGCTGGCCGCCCAGCAGCGGGTATTTCGACCAGATCGCGGTCCGTAATGTGGCCTCGCCGACGCGGCCAGCCTGCCAGAAAGGATAGTGCTTGCGCGGGCCTCCGATGCCGTCGGCAACGTCGCCGGTTGTCTCCGATGTGATCAGGATGTCGGCGTCTGCCGCACTTAACGCTGCCGCCAGGGCCAGGGGGTCGGAGTTGTGGTTCCAAAGATTGGCATAGAGCACGGACAGCGTGCGGTCACCACCGGACCCGAACGCGCCGGAGCGCTGAGCTGGACTGACGATCGGACCGAGACCGGCCGCCGCGACCAGCATGGCGAGCAGCGCCAGCCCGGCGGTCCACCGACGCTTCCCGAGGCCGGCAATCACGACGAATACACCCGCTAACGCAGCCAAATGCAGACGGAAAGCCGAAACGATATCGAGTGCAGCGCTCCAGCGGCCCGCATAGCCGGCCAGCGCCAGGAGGAGCAGCGCCATCGCCGCGCTGACCGTCAAAAGGCTGGGTATTCGTCGCATCCGCATCCCCGGTCGAAGGGTAGGTTTGGTACGAGTCCAGTCTCAGGGCTCCGCTCCCGGCAGGATGCCGGGATCATAGGGGTAGTCAATCGGTCACGAGTTCTGCAGGAATGCCAGATGGCGGCCGGGTGCCGCATCGAGCAGCGCCTTGGTGTAACTGTTCTGTGGGTTGGAATAGACCGCGCTGGTGCGGCCTTCCTCGACCACGACGCCGTTCTGCATGACCATGATCCGGTCACAGATCTGGGCCGCGACCCGCAGGTCATGGGTGATGAAAAGCATCGCTAGGTCGAATCGTTTGCGCACGTCGTCGAGCAGGTCGAGGACTTGCGCCTGGACCGAAACGTCCAGCGCCGATACCGCCTCGTCGGCGATCAACACCTTCGGCTCCATCGCCAACGCCCTGGCGATGCAGATTCGCTGGCGCTGGCCGCCGGAGAACTGGTGCGGGAACCGGTCGAGCGCCTCGGGAGCCAGTCCGACGATGCGCATCAGATTTCGCGCCCGGTCGAGGGCCTCAGCCTGACCGATGCCGAAATTCATCGGCCCTTCGATAATCGACTGGCCGACGGTGCGGCGCGGATTGAGCGAGCGGTAGGGATCCTGAAAAATGATCTGGATGTTGCGCCGGTAGGGCCTGAGGGTCGACTGGCCAAGGCCGGCAATGTCGGTATCGGCGATCAACACTTCGCCACTGGTCGGGTCGACAAGGCGGACAATGCACCGCGCGACAGTGGATTTGCCTGAGCCGCTCTCGCCGACCACGCCCAGGGTCTCGCCGCGATAGACGACCAGATCGACGTCTTTCGCCGCATGCACAACGCGCCCGGTCCCCAGCATGCCGGAGCTGCCATAGATCTTGTTCAGGCCGTTGGCCCTGAGCGCCGGCTCGGACTGGTTGACCGGCGTGCGCTCGGGTGGGGTCAGGCTGGGGACCGAGCCGATCAGCATCCGGGTGTACGGATGCTCGGGGCGGGTAAGGACTTGCTCCGCCGGCCCCTGCTCGACGATCTTTCCGTGCTGCATGACCACCACCCGGTCAGCGATCTCGGCGACGACGCCAAAGTCATGGGTGATGAACATCACGCCGGTGCCGTGGCGGCGCTGGATCGACTTGATCAGTTCCAGGATCTGGGCCTGGGTGGTGACGTCCAATGCCGTCGTCGGCTCGTCGGCGATCAGCAAGCCCGGCTCCAGCGCCAGCGCCATCGCGATCATCACCCGTTGGCGTTGGCCGCCCGAGATCTGATGCGGGTAGCTATGGAACAACGATTCCGGGTCAGGCAGATTCACGTCCTGCATGGCCGCGATGACCCTCTCGCGGCGCTCACCGGCGGATAACGAGGTGTGAATCTCCAGCATCTCGGCGATCTGGTCGCCGACCTTCATCACCGGGTTCAGGGCGGTCATCGGCTCCTGAAAGATCATCGACATCTTCTCGCCGCGCAGGTGCCGCAACTGCCGATCGGACTGCTTCAGCAGATCGACGCCGTCGAGATGGATCTCACCGGCAACCGGTTTCAGCTCGTTGCGCGGGATCAGGCCCATGACAGTGAAGGCGGTGACCGATTTGCCCGAGCCGGATTCGCCGACAATGCAGACGATCTCGCCGGAGCCAACGGTAATGGTGACATTCTCGATGGCAAACTCGCGGTCGGCGCCTTTTGGCAGGCGGACCGTCAGCCCCTTGATCTCGAGGACCGGGGGGCGAGAGGTGCTCGCGGATGTCGGCTCGTTGCTCATCCGGTCACATCTTTCTGGCAATGCGCGGGTCGAGCGTGTCGCGCAACCCGTCGCCGACGACATTGACCGCGAGCACCGTGATCGCCAGCGCCACGCCGGGGTAGAATATGATCCACGGGCTGATCTGGAAATAGGTCCGCCCCTCGGACATGATGTTGCCCCAACTGGGAATTTCAGGCGGGATGCCGGCGCCGAGGAAGCCGAGGATCGACTCCGTCAGCATCGCCGAGCCGCAGATATAGGTCGCCTGCACGATCAGCGGCGCGATGGTGTTGGGCAGGATATGGCGCGACAGGATCCACGGCAGGCGGGTGCCGGCCGCTATTGCCGCCTCGACATAGGGCTCCTCGCGGACGGTCAGCACGACCGCGCGCACCAGTCGCACGACGCGCGGGATCTCGGGGATCACGATGGCGATGATGACGGTGCCGAGCGTCGCGCCCGAAAGCGAGATCAGCGCGATTGCCAGCAGGATGCCGGGGATCGCCATCAATCCGTCCATTACCCGCATGATCACCGCATCAAGCGTCCGAATGTAGCCCGCGACCATCCCGAGGACGAGGCCAATGGAGACCGCGACCAGCGCCACCGCAATCCCCACGACCAGCGAGATGCGGGCGCCGGAGATGACCCGGGCGAAGACGTCGCGACCCAGGAAATCACTGCCGAAGAAGACCTCGGCCGAGGGCGGCTTCAGCCGCGTCATCGGGCTGAGCGCAGTGGGGTCGAGTGTGAAGTTCGGGCCGATGATGGCGATCAGAACCATCATCCCAAGCAAGGCGCTGCCCCAGAACACGCCACGGTTTCCCAGCAGCAGGCTGAGGACGCTGACGTTCTTGCGCTCCGACAGTCTGGCATCGGCGGAAAGGGCCGCCGGATCGGTGTTTTCGGTCACGGCCATCAGTAGCGGATCCTCGGGTCGAGCACGATGTATGACAGGTCGATCACCAGGTTGATCAGAACATAGACAAAGCTAAAGAACAGGATCAGCCCCTGAATGATCGGGTAATCACGCGCCAGGACCGCGTCGAGCACTAACCGGCCGAGGCCGGGGATGTTGTAGACGCTCTCGGTCACGACGACACCGCCGATCAGCAGCGCGATGCCGATGCCGATCACGGTCACGATCGGCACAGCAGCATTGCGCAGCGCATGGCGGGTCAGGATCTTGAATTCGCTCTGGCCCTTGGCCCGGGCGGTGCGGATATAGTCCTCCTGCAAAACCTCCATCACCGAGGCACGGGTCATCCGGGCGATCAGGGCGATGAAGATCACGCTCAGCGTCATGGTCGGCAGCGCGATATGGCGCAGAAAGGCGAGGACGCCGAAGTCATAAATATTCTTGTAGCCTTGGACCGGCAACCATTTGAGTTGCATGGCAAGGATGTAGATCAGGATATAGCCAAGCACGAAGACCGGCACCGAGAAGCCGCCTACCGAGAACAGCATGACGAACCGATCGATCAGGCTGCCGGACTTCCAGGCGGCCAGCGTGCCCAGTGGCACGGCCACCAGAACCGCGAATACGATCGTCGTCAGACCCAGCATCAGCGTCGGTTCGATACGCTGGCCGATCAGGGTGGTCACCGGCAGATTGGTGAAGATCGACGTGCCCAGGTCACCCTGCATCAGGGTGCCGACCCACTTCAAAAACTGAACCGGGATCGATGCATTGAGGCCGAGTTTCTCGCGGATCCGGATCACATCCTCGGCCGTCGCATAGTCACCAGCGATGACCGCGGCCGGATCACCCGGCGCTAGGCGCAGCATCAGGAAGACGAAGATGGCAACCACCATCATCACCGGAATAGTCGAAAGAACACGCGTCAGGATATAGCGCAGCATGAGGTATCCCGGGAAAAGGTAACCCGGCCGCGAGAGGTCGCGGCCGGGTCGGAAGCGTGGTTTACTCGACGGACATGTTCCAGAAGAACTGGACCGGCGATTTGATCAGTCCCTTGACGTTGTTCCGGTAGGCCACCGGCACAAAGAACTGGCCAAGCTCGCCCGAGGCGCCGATTGCCCAGAGCCGTTCCTGCACCTTCATGCCCAGCGCCTGCTTCTCCTCGAGGCTACCAGCCACGGCAAATGCCGAACGCGCAGTTTCAAGCTCGGCATCCTCGGGCCAACCGAACCATCCCTTGTCCGGGCTGCCGGAGAAGGCGATCGACATTGGGTCAATCACATCAGCACCGATCCACCAGGTGTGGAAGATGTTCCAGCCACCGTCGGC
This sequence comes from Thermohalobaculum sp., assembly GCA_035527255.1. Lineage (GTDB taxonomy): Bacteria > Pseudomonadota > Alphaproteobacteria > Rhodobacterales > Rhodobacteraceae > Thermohalobaculum. The sequence goes on from DATLAW010000337.1 coordinate 23,712, forward strand.
AACCGGGTCGCGCAGGGCGCGGCGTGAGGTGAGGGTCGACCAATCCATGGCCTGAACCTCGACCGTCATGCCGATCTTGCGCAGCTTCTCGGCGGTCACCAGCGAGAACGCCGATAACAGCGGGATGTCGGTGGGCTGCATGATCACGACCGGGGTGCCGTCATAGCCAGCCGCCTGCAGCGCCGCGGTCGCCGTCTCGATATTGGCGGTGCTCATGACCTCGGAGCCGACATCGTTGGCCAGCGGAGTGCCGCAGGGATAAACCGAATAACAGGTCTTCCAGAACTGCTGGTCGCCAACCCCGGCGGCCATATAGTCTTCCTGCTTCATGGCCATGATCGCGGCCCGGCGTACTTCGGCGTTGTCGAAGGGTGGCAGCAGGCTGTTGAACTGGGCAAAACCGATGTTGCCCAGCGGGTCGTTGATCTCGACCGTTACGTCAGGGCTTGCACTGAGGATCGGCACCAGGTCGTTGGCGGGTTGCTCGAAATAGTCCACCTCGCCGGCCAGCAGCGCGTTCATCGCCGTGGACTGATCCGGGAAATAGGTCCACTCGACCCGGTCAACCTTGGCGATCTTGCCGCCTGAGGCCGCCGAGGGCGGCTCGGAGCGCGGATTGTAGCCCTCGAACTTGGTGTAGACGACCTTCGAGCCAGGCACCCACAGGGCATCCTGGAAAACGAATGGTCCCGAACCGGTGTGGTCGGAAATCTGCTCGAAAGCATCGGTTGCAGCGACCCTGGCGGGCATGATGAACGGCACGTTCGACGAGATCTTGCCGATCGATTCGAGAACTAGGCCGAAAGGACTGGCGAGGGTCATCACGAAGGTCTTGTCGTCCTTCGCCACCAGGCTGCCGATCGCCCCGAAGAGCTGCTGGCCCATGCCGTCGCGCTTGCCCCAGCGTTCCAGCGAGGCAATCACGTCCGCCGAGGTCACCGGCGCGCCGTCATGGAACGTCAGGCCGTCGCGCAGGGTGAAGCTCCAGGTCATCCCGTCGTCCGAGACTTCCCAGGTATCGACCATCTGCGGCTGCGGCTTGAAGTTCTCGTCCATCGCGAACAGCGTGTCGTAGATCAGATAGCCGTGGTTGCGCGAGATATAGGCGGTGGTCCAGATCGGATCGAGGTTCTTGAGGTCGGCATGCGGAATCACCCGCAGCACCGTCTCGGCCGCTGCCTGAGTTGGCGCACCGAGTGTTCCGAAGGTCAGCGGGATGGCGAGAGCCGCCGCCGCCAACGCTTTGCGTTTGGTCCAAGGTTGCATCTGAGGTGTTCTCCCTTATTTTTTTGCAAGATTTACAGCTCGGGCGGATCTACCCTGATCCCCAGCCTGCTGAATTAGCGCAGCCTCCCATTTCCCTGTCAACCGCATTACGTGTGCTGACGCGGTGCTGCGGTGACTTGCAATGTCGAGATATCTCTCACCTGATTATCTAAAGTGGACGCGGCGTTGACGGGACTCGGCGACGGCCTGCAATCTGTTGGGGCTGGCCGGTCACAAGGGTCCGCCACGGGGAGAACAATGATGCGAATTCTGGCGGCGATGATGAAACACGAAACCAACTCGTTCTCGCCGGTACTAACCGATATGGCGCGATTCGAGGCTTGGGGACTGCACCGTGACGCCGCCGCGATTGCTGCCTACCGTGGGACTGCAATGCCGGTTTCAGCCTATTTCGATCTTGCCGATGCCCATGGCGCCGAGATCATCTGCCCGGTGATCGCCGAGGCTATGCCAAGCGGCTACGTTCAGGAAGAAACCTACGAGCAGCTTTGCGAATGGATACTGGCGCCGTTGCGAGCGGGCGGGATCGACGCCGTTTTCCTCGACCTGCACGGGGCGATGACCGCCGAGCATGTCGCCGACGGCGAAGGTGAGTTGCTGCGACGGATACGCGAGATCGCCCTCGATCTGCCGGTTGCCGTAACCCTCGACATGCACACCAACTGCACCGCTGAAATGGTTGCCAATGCCGACGCTATCATTGGCTACAAAACTTATCCGCACGTCGATATGTACGATGTCGGGCGCCAGATCGGCGCCATATTATGGGACAAGATCGAGGGCCGCGCCGACCCGGTGATGGCCTGGGGCGCCGCGCCGATCCTGGCGCAGACCCTGTGCATGGGAACGGCGGACGAGCCGATGAAGTCACTACAGCAGGCAACCCGGCGCGAGGAAGACCTGCCAGGCTTGCTGGCGGCAACGGTGCTGGGCGGCTTCCCGATGGTCGATGTTCCCCATGCCGGACTGTCAGTGATTACCGTCGCCGACGGCGATATGGCGCTTGCCGAGGCCGCCCGCGACCGGCTGCTCGCCCAGGCCTGGGAAGCCCGCGAGGGGCTGATCTACCGGCCACGCGGGCTGCGTGCATCAATCGAGTCCGCACGGGCGGTAAACAAGGCCCCGGCGATATTGCTCGACCACGCCGATAATGTCGGTTCTGGCGGCACATCGGATGTGATGACGGTAATCGAGGCGGTGCTGGCAGCGGGGCTTGACCGGGTCGCCATGGCAACTGTGTGTGACGCGGAGGCGGCCCGTGCGATGCATGCCGCCGGTGCGGGTGCCGAGATCACAATTGGGCTCGGCGGCAAGACCGAAATGCCGTCGCTGGGCCTGATCGGGCGGCCGCTGCGGCTGACCGGCCGGGTGCTGAAGGTGACCGACGGACGCTGGACCGTCGAGGGGCCGATGTATACCGGGGTCGAGGTGGAAACCGGGCCGACCGCAGTTTTTGAGACTGGCGGCATAAAGATCGTCGTCACTTCGCGCCATCACGAACCGTGGGACGCTGGCATCCTGACCAACAACGGCATCGACCCGGCGGCGTGCAGTTACATCCTGCTGAAGTCGCGCATCCACTACCGGGCCGGATTCCAGCCCATCCAGCCCGATCTTGGCGTCCACTTCACGCTGGATGGCGAGGGAGTGACGACTTCAAACAACAACATTCTGACCTACCGCAACCTGCGGCGGCCAATCTATCCGCTTGATCCGGTGGACCAGATCGCCTTTCCCTGAAACACCTGCCGCCGATGGAGACCGCCCGAATGTCCGAAATCACCCTGTTCCGCGCCAAGAAGATCATCACCATGGACCACAACCGGCCCGAAGCGACCCATGTGGCCGTGCGCGATGGGCTGATCCTGGCGGTCGGCGGGGCTGATTGCGCCGAGGGCTGGGGTGCGGCGCAGACCGATGACCGTTTTGCCGGCAAGGTCATGCTGCCAGGTCTGGTCGAGGCCCATGCCCACGCCTCGGCCGGCGGCATCTGGCGCTATGTTTATTGTGGCCACTATGCCCGCGCCGACCCGCAGGGCAAGGTCTGGCCGGGGGTGGATTCCAGCGAGGCGCTGATCGAGCGTCTCGCGGCAATCGAGACGGCGATGGAGGACGATGGCACGCCACTGGTCGGCTGGGGGTTCGATCCAAACTTTGTCGCCGGGCGCCGGTTGGACAAGGCGCACCTCGATCAGGTGACCGGGCGGCGTTCTGTCATCATGATCCATTCCAACTTCCACCTTTTGACGGCGAATTCAGCGGCGTTGGAGAAGGCGGGATTGGCGCGCGGCGGCAATGTCCAAGGCATCGTTCTCGGCACCGATGGATTACCGAATGGCGAGCTGCAGGAATTTGCTGCAATGGCGCCGGTAATGGAGAATGCCGGGGTAATCTTCTCCGACCTGTCCAACAACGCCGAATCGATCCGGGCTTATGGCGAAGTGGCTCGGCTATGCGGCGTCACCACCGTCGCCGACCTGCTGTCCGACTTGGCCGACGGCGAGGTCGACATGCTGCTCAACGTCACCGGCGATGCGCGGTTCCCGGTCCGCTATGTGCCGATGATGAACGCCATGGTCGACAAGCCCGAGGACGAGGCCCGCCGCGCCATCGCGCTGCGCAAGCGATCGACCGACAAGCTGCGGCTTGGCCATGCCAAGCTGTTCACCGACGGCGCCATCCAGGGCTTCACCGCCATGCTCAAGCCGCCCGGTTACTTCACCGGCGAGGATCACGGCATGTGGAACATGACGCCCGAGCATTTTCGCGACGCCATGATCGCGCTGCATCAACACGGAGTGAAGACCCATATCCATACCAATGGCGACGCCGCCTCGGAATTCGCCACTGACGTGATCGAGGAAGCGATGCGGATGTATCCCGGCGCCGATCACCGGCACACGCTGGAGCATGTGCAGATGGCCGACCGGGCGCAGTTCCAGCGGATGCGCAATCTTGGCATCTGCGTGAATGTGTTCGCCAACCATCTGTATTACTTCGGCGATGTGCACTGGACCCGGACGCTGGGTCCCGACCGGGCCAGCCGGATGGATGCCTGCGGCGACGCGCTTGAGATTTTTCACGGCGATTTCGGCATTCACTCGGACGCGCCGGTCACCCCGATGGCACCACTGTTCACCGCTTGGTGCGCAGTAAACAGGCTGACCGAGAAAGGCCGCCGCCTGGGCGAGGCGCAACGCATACCGGTCGCCGACGCGCTACGCTGTATCACCCTGGGCGCTGCCTATGTGCTGAAGCTCGAGGGCGAGATCGGCTCGATCCAGACCGGCAAGCGGGCGGATTTCTGTCTGCTTGACGAAGACCCGCTGGCGGTGCCACCGGAAGTGTTGAAGGACATTCCCATCGCCGGAACCGTGCTCGGCGGCAGATCGACAGGTGACGCATGAGCCATCCCCGCATTGCCATCGCCGGCTTCCAGCACGAGACCAACACATTCGCGCCGCTGCCAACCTTGTTCGAGGATTTCGCGCGCGGCGGGGCCTGGCCGAAGCTGACCACCGGGCCCGAGGTGATCGAGGTTTTCACCGGGCTCAACATTCCGCTCGGCGGCTTCATCGGCGCGGCTGAGGATTTCGATCTGGTGCCGGTTCTGTGGGCTGGTGCCGAGCCGGGCGGCTATGTCGAGCAATCGGGGTTTGACTGCATCGCCGCGATGATCTGCGACGGGATTGCGGCGGCGGGTGCGATCGACGGCGTTTATCTCGACCTGCACGGCGCCATGGTGACGCAGGATTTCGAAGACGGCGAGGGTGAGTTGCTGCGCCGGGTCCGCGCCGTTGTCGGCCCCGACCTGCCGGTTGCCGTTAGCCTGGACCTGCATGGCAACATGACGCCAGAGTTCGCTACACTCGCCTCTTCGGTGACGATCTACCGGACCTATCCGCATGTCGACATGGCCGAGACCGGGGCCCGGTCGGCGGCGCTGCTGCGCGCCGAGCTGGCGCAGGGGGCGCCCTTTGCCAAGGCGTTTCGCCAAGCGGATTTCATCCCGCCAATCACCGACCAGTCGACCCGGCGCGAACCCGGTGCACGGCTGTATGGCCTGCTGCCAAGGCTTGCCGGGGACGGGGTCAGCTCGGTTGACTTCTGCTTCGGCTTCCCCCCCGCCGATATCTGGCATTGCGGGCAATCGATCTTCGCCTATGGCGCCGAGCAGGCGGCGGTGGACCGCGCGGCGGATGCCATGCTGGCGGCGGTGCATCGCGCTGAAGGCGACTTCGGCAATCCCCTGATGCCTGCCGCCAAGGCGGTGCAACGGGCGATCATGCTGGGTGAAACGGCTTCGCGCCCGGTGGTGATCTGCGACCCGCAAGACAACCCCGGCGCTGGGGCGGTCGGCGACAGCACCGGCCTGCTCGCCGCGCTGCTCGACGCGGGTGCAACGGGCGCCTGCATCGGCATGATCTGGGACCCGGACTGTGCCGCGCAGGCCCATGCGGCTGGCGAGGGTGCCATCATCGAGGCAAGCATCGGTGGCAGGTTCCCGGATATTGGCGGCCCGGCGATCCGGGTGACGGCGACCGTCGAGCATCTGTCCGATGGCCATTTCACCTTCACTGGGCCGATGTATGGCGGTGCCACCGCCAATCTCGGCCCGATGGCTTGCCTGCGGGTGCGCCAAGGGCAAGGCGATCTCCGCATCGTAGTCGGCTCGACCCGGGCCCAGAACGCCGATCAGGAAATGTTTCGGGTGGTCGGGATCGAGCCAAGCGACCAGAAAATCGTCGCCGTTAAAAGCGCCGTGCATTTCCTCGCCGACTATGAACCGATCGCCGAGGAAGTGATCTTCGCCGAGGCACCCGGCGCCAACCCCTGCGCGCTCGACCGGATCCCCTATCGCCACCTGCGTCCCGGTGTCCGCCTCGGCCCGCTCGGCCCGGCCTACAGCGCGGACAGGGGTGCGGCGCAATGAATGTCATGCCCGGCGACCTCGACCCCGCGCTCGAGGCCCAGATCATCGCCGCCGTCGACGATGGCTTCGACGCCCAGATCGAATTCACCCAAGCCCTGGTGCGCCACCCATCGCTCCGTGGCCGCGAGCATACAGCGCAGGAACTGGTCCACGGCGCCTTGCGGGCGCGTGGTTATTCGGTCGAGCGATGGGCGATTGATGTTGACGAGATCCGCGATCATCCCGGCTTCTCGCCGGTCGCCGTCGACTACGAGAACGCCATCAATGTCGTCGCCACCCACCGCCCGCCCCAGACGTTGGGTCGGTCGTTGATCCTGAACGGCCATATCGACGTGGTGCCGGTCGGCCCGACGGATATGTGGAGCCGCTCGCCGTTCGATCCGCATCTCGAGGGCGATTGGCTTTACGGACGCGGTGCTGGCGACATGAAGGCGGGCCTCGCCGCCAACATCTTCGCGCTTGATGCCTTGAAAAGCCTCGGCTGGCAGCCCGCTGCCACGGTCTACCTGCAATCGGTCACCGAGGAGGAATGCACCGGCAACGGCGCGCTTTCCTGCCTGGTGCGCGGCTACCGCGCCGACGCGGCGATCATCACCGAGCCGAGCAACTGCACTCTGGTCAGCGCCAATGTCGGCGTGATCTGGTTCAAGGTCACCCTGCGCGGCCACCCGGTGCATGTGCGCGAGGCGGGCGCCGGATCGAACGCCATCGAGGCCGCCTACCCGATCATCCAGGGCCTGCGCGAACTCGAAGCCGAGATGAACTCGGAGCAGGGCAACTGGCCGCCCTTCACTGAATACAACCACCCGATCAACCTCAACATCGGCAAGATCGCGGGCGGCGACTGGGCCTCAAGCGTGCCCGCCTGGTGCGAGATCGACTGCCGACTGGCGATCTATCCCGGCCAGGATCCGTCCGAGGTGGCGCGGCGGATCGAGACCGCGGTCTCGGCCGCCTGTCAGGACCATCCCTACCTATCGAACAACCCGGCGACGGTGGAATGGAACGGCTTTTTTGCCCGTGGCTACATCCTGGAGGAGGGCACCGACGCCGAAGCCGCGCTGGTCGCCGCGCACCGCCGCGCCACGTCGGGTGGAGCGCTCGAACGCCACCCCACCACCGGTTATCTCGACGGCCGGGTCTTCGTCCTCTACGATGACTGCCCCTGCCTGGTCTACGGACCAAAATCCGAGAACATCCACGGCTTCGACGAGCGGGTGAGCCTGACCTCGACCCGCGAGGTCACCCGCAGCCTGGCGCTGTTCACCGCCCGATGGTGCGGGCTGACAAGCATCTGAGGGGAGATCGGCAAATGCCCAACCAAGCAATGATCGTCACCGCCCAACCCGAGGCATCGGAGGCTGGCGCGCGGATCCTGATGCAGGGCGGCAACGCCGTTGATGCGGCGATGGCGGCGGCGCTGGTCCAAGGGGTGGTCGATCCGCAGATGTGTGGCATCGCCGGGTTTGGCTCGTGCCAGATCTATATGCCGGGCAAGGGCATCCACACCTGCATCGATTTTCACGGCAAGACGCCGCTGCAAGCGACGCCGGAGATGTGGGCCGACTGGATCGAAGGCGAGGCCCGCGACGGTTTTGGCTTTGTGCTGCGCGACAATATCAATGACCTTGGCTATCAGGCGATCACCACGCCGGGCTCGCTGCTGGCCTACTTCGAGGCGGTGCGCGACTTCGGCACCTGGGACTGGGCCGATATCTGCGCGCCCAGTGTGCGGCAGGCCGAGGCCGGTTTCGCCGTCCGCCCGCATGTCAATTACTGGTGGACCCAGGGCGCCGATATGGGCCGGGTCGAAGTGTCTGAGCGACTGGCGTTTTCGGCCACCGGGCGGGCGATCTATTTCCGCCCCGAAGGGGCAGTGAAGAAGATTGGCGACCGGGTCGATAACCCGGATCTCGCCCGCACCCTCGCCCGTATTGCCCGCGACGGCGCCGATGTCTTCTATCGCGGCGAGATCGCCGAGCGGATCGACGCCGACATGCGGGCCAATGGCGGCCTGTTGCGGGCCAAAGATCTGGAGCGCTACCGCACCAACCGGGCCGACCCCCTGCGCGGCACCTATCGCGGCCATGACATCGCCACCAACCAGCCGCCTGGCGGCGGCATCATGCTGGTCGAGATGCTGAATATCCTCGAGAACTTCGACCTCGCGGCGATCGGCCACAACACCACCGAGTATATCCGTGTCGTGTGCGAGGCGATGAAGGCGGCGACCATCGACAAGGACAGCCATGTCGGCGATCCGGCCTTTGTCGATATCCCCGAACACCTGACCTCGAAGGAGCATGCCGCCAGCATCGCCGGGCGGATCCGGGCGGGCGAGAAGCTGCGGGTTCCGCGTTTCGGCCAGCCGGAGCCGCGCGACACCACCCATGTCGCGGTGGTCGATGGTGCTGGCAATTGCGTAACCATGACCCATTCGCTCGGCATGCCGTCCGGGGTCATCACCGATGGCCTCGGCTTCATGTATAACGGCTGCATGGCGGTGTTCGATCCGCGCCCGCGGCGGGCGGGCTCGATTGCGCCGGGCAAAAGCCGGTTCAGCTCGGTGTGCCCGACCATCGTGTTCCGTGACGGCGCGCCGCGCATCGTCATCGGCGCGCCCGGCGGCACCCAGATCGCCATGGGCGTATTGCAGGGGCTGCTCAACGTCATCGATTTCGACATGAGCATGTCGGACGCGGTGTCGGTACCGCGCTTCTCAGCCACCTCGGATGCGATCGACATCACCAACCGGATTCCCGACTTTGTGGTCGAACCGCTGCGGGCCGATGGCTACGAGGTGATCCGCTCGGCGCTGACCTTCGGGATCGCGGCCGTCCACGGCATCCGGATCGACGGCGGGCGACTGAGCGGCGGAGCCGATCCGGGCCACGACGGAGTGGCGCTTACGGTCCCGGTGTGAGGCTGCCCAGATAAAGGAACCGATGCATGAACCGGTTTGCCTGGTCGTCTGCCAGGCAGTCGCGGCGCGTCAACCCGCCATCCAACCACCGTCGACCATCAGGTTCTCGCCAGTGATGTAGGTCGCTTCGGGGCTGGCGAGGAATAGTGCTGCGGACGCCACATCCTCAGGCTGGCCGAGCCGTGGCCAGGGCGTTCGGCTTTTGGAATAGGCCAGCTGTTCCTCGGTCGGGACATAGCCCCCCATGTCGGTCAGTATCTTGCCCGGAGCGATCGCGTTGCAGACAATGCCGTCCCTGGCATAGTCGGCGGCGATCTGCCGGGTCATGTAGACGACGCCAGCCTTGCTGACACCATAGGCGAGGTGGTTCGGCGAGGCGATCATGCCGTGTTGGGACGAGATGTTGACGATCCGCCCGCGCACCTCGCCGCGCCGCTCCTGGGTCAGCATTTGCTGTGCGGCCGCCTTGCAGCCGAAGAACACCCCCTTCAGATTTACCGCCATCGTGCGATCCCAGATCGCTTCGGACGTTTCGGTCAACCGGCCGCCGTCACCAATCGCCGCGTTGTTCACCATCACGTCGAGGCGCTGGTGCCGTGCCGTGACATGATCGACCAGGCCCTTAAGATCATCCCACTGCGAGACATCGGCCTTCAGGAAATCAGCGGCGCCGCCAACCTCGCGGATGATATCCAGCGTCCGCGCGCCGCCACCGCGGGGATCTTCAACCAGATCGGCCAGCAATACGTAGGCGCCCTCGGCGGCAAACCGGATCGCAATCGCCCGCCCGATTCCGGAGGCCGCACCAGTGACAATCGCCGTGTGGTCCTTGAGTCGCGCCATCGGGTGAGTTTGCCTCACACACCCAGCAACGACCAGAGGTACTTTGTCGGGCTTTAGAGCACGATCCATGATCTCCGATTCATAGCTCCTGCTCTATCTTGTTGACTGGTCGCATTTTCGCGACGCTAAGGCTGGTCGCCTTAGCTGGAAAATGCTCTAGCGATCTGACGCCGGCGAGGGGTTTGGTAACTCCTGCAATCAGATAGGCGATGATTGTTGAGCGCGCCGGCCGAGACACCAACCCTTCTGCCGGTTGATTTTATTGCCACGCACGCCGGTTGGACCACGCTACGACGGTTATGCGGGCTAAACCTGGCCAGACGAATCAAGTTGACGACTGAGAATTCAGGCTCATGGTGAGATTCTCATAAAACGCAGAACCGCCAACGTAGCGGACTGACAACGGAGGAAATGGCCATGTCTGACCGAAAGCGTCCTATACATTCCGACCTCGGGCGGTTGATCCGCAGCAGCGCCGAGAAGGCCCATGATTTCGACCCGCGAGACCCGATGGTGGGTTTAACCTCGCGGGACCTTTCAGGTCCGGTGCTCGAGCGCCGTACGGTGCTGCGATTGCTGGCAGCATCGGGCGCGCTTACCGCCGCGCATCTGATGCCCAACTTCGGCATCACCCCAGCCGCCGCCGCATCGGGCGGCACGCTGAGTTGTGGATGGTCCGGTGTTGGCGAGTTCCGCACTCTCGACCCGGCCCAGATCGCCCAGGTGCTGCTGTTTCAAATCGCCTCGAACGTGCTCAGCGGGCTCACACATATCAATCCACAGCTTCAGGCCGAGGGAGATCTGGCGCGCGATTGGGAGGTGAACGCAGCCGGCACCGAGTACATCTTCAACCTGCGCGAGGGCGTGACCTTCCATAATGGCGACCCCTTCAATGCCGATGACGTGCTGTTCACCTATGAACGCTCGAAGAACCCGGACAAATCGATCCATTCGCGGGTGCTGGACAATATCTCCGGTGTCGAGAAGCTGGGTGATCACAGGGTCAAGATTTCGCTGATCAAGCCGCAGGCATCGTTCCTGGTCAAAACGCTGGAACGCTCGTCTGGCCGGGCCATGACCATCGTCTCGCGCGGCGCGTTGGAAAGCATGGGCGATTCTGCCTACGGCCTGATGCCGGTTGGAACCGGGCCATTCAAGGTCACGGAGCACCAGTTGGGTCAGTCCATCACGCTGGAGCGCAACGAGAATTTTTACGACCCAGAACGCCCGAAACTCGACAAGATCGTGATCACGCCGATCATCGACCCGGAGCCGTTCGCCGCCGCGATGGAAGCCGGCGACATCCAGATTTCGGGTGGGAACCCTATCCCGCCCGAGTTGATCGACCGGTTCGAGTCAAACCCCGATCTCGTCACGTCAACGGTGCCGGGACCGGGCTTCGCGGGGGTCTTCATCAATCCGCACCACGAATCGATGAAGGTAGCGGATTTCTCGCTACCGCTGGACGAGTTGAAAAAACATAAAGGCTTCATGGTTCGTCTGGCGATCGCCAAGGCTATGGACCGCGACCTCTACATCAAGCAGGCTCATTTCGGCCGGGCCACGCCGGGCTTCGGCACCATCAATCCGGCCATGGGCTTCTACTATGACAGCTCGATCGACCAAACCTCGGAGCAGCGCTTCGATCTGGCCGAGGCGCAACGGTTGCTCGCCGAAGCGGGCTTCCCGGGCGGCGAGGGGTTCCCGACACTGAAGCTCGGCACCACTGCGAACCTCCGGCGTGACAGCCAGGTGATCCAGAACATCCTCAAGGTCAATCTGGGGATCAATATCGAGCTCGAAGTTAAGGACTCGCCTGTTCTGCTCGACGAGTTTCTGAGTTGTAACTACGACCTCGCCCGGCTCGGCTCGGGCGGCGATTTCGATCCGGACGATGGCATTGTCGACTGGATGCATACGGAGTCGAAGTTCAACGGCCGTACCCGCGACAAAGAAAAACTGCCGTTCGGCTATTTCTCGGATCCCGAGGTCGATGCCTTGATTACCGAACAATCTGCCACCGCTGACCCAGTGGCCCGCAAGGCGCTGGTCCAGAAGGTAAACAAGATCACTTCGGACAAAGTGGCGGACATCTTCCTCTACCACCCATCGGACACGATGGTGTGGCGCAAGGAAGTGAATTTCCCGGCCGAAAGCCGAATCCCCGGCTTGGTCGATCTGGATCGCGTCACGCTGAACAGCTGATGGCAATGCAAATCGAATGGAGCGGGCCACTGGCCCGCTCCGGACCGCCAGTATGACCGGCTACATTATCCGGCGCCTTCTCGGCGCCGTCATCGTCATGTGGGCGGTGGCGACCTTGGTATTCTTCATGCTCCGCATCCTGCCCGGCGACCCGCTGGCGGCAATGCTGTTCGAAGCCGACCCGTCCGCTGCTGACGAACTGCGGATAAAGTTCGGCCTCGATCAGCCAATGATCGTTCAATACTGGAAATGGTTCCTGCTGATGTTGCAGGGCGACATGGGCAACTCGATCTACGGCTCTCGCATCCCGGTCAGCCAGATCCTGATCGAGGCGGCGCCCAGAACGCTTTCTCTGGCGCTGCTGGCGTTCGCTGTGTCGATCACAATTGCCATTCCCGCCGGCCTGATCTCGGCACTGCGCCGCGGCAAGCCGATTGATCACGGTGTGACCTTTATCGCCTTTCTTGGGCTTTCGATGCCCGATTTCTGGATGGGTATCCTGCTGATCATCCTGTTTGCCGCCAATCTGGGGTGGCTACCGGCAATTGGATACCGGCCGATATCGGCAGGGTTCTGGCCATGGCTCTCGCACCTTATCTTGCCGGCCACCGCAGCCGGAACCGCGTTCACGGCGGTCATCGCCCGGATGGTGCGCTCGTCCATGCTTGAAGTGATGAAGACCGATTATGTCCGGGTCGCCCAGGCCAAGGGCCTCCGGCCGTGGCGGGTCGTCATGGGCCACGCCTTCCCCAATGCCCTGATCCCGGTAATCACCGTAATGGGCATCGCCTTCGGCCTGCTGATGGCCTCGGCGGTGGTGGTCGAGACGGTGTTCGCGATCAAGGGGCTGGGGCGCATCCTGATCGAGGGCATCCTCAACCGCGACTATCCGGTGGTGCAGGGGGCGATCCTCGTGGTCTCGTTCATCTTCGTCTTCGTCAATCTGCTGGTCGATGTGCTCTATGTCGTCATCGACCCCCGGATCAGGGTCGACTGATGAGCGCCCCAAACCCGATCATCAACCCCATCCTTAACCCCATTCATGGCCGTGTCGCCGACGATCTGCCGGCCCCGCCGCCGGGTGCACTCAGCATCATGATGCGCGACCGCCGGGCGTTCTTGGGGCTGGTGTTTCTGGGCTTCCTGCTGATCGCCGCCATCCTCGCCCCGTGGATCGCCCCCTACGACCCGAACGCCATGGTTTTCATGATGCTCGAGGGGCCATCATGGACCCACCCGCTGGGGGTGGACGATCTGGGCCGGGATCTGCTGTCGCGCATCATCCACGGCGCCCGCGTGTCGATCTTCGTCGGGGTCACCACGGTGTCTATCGCTGGGGTGCTGGGGGTGGCGCTGGGAATTGCCGCCGCGTTCTACCGCGGTTGGATCGATACTATCATCATGCGCTATATCGACCTGCAGTGGGCGTTTCCGAACATCTTGATCGCGGTCTATCTGGTCGCTGTCTTCGGCACCGGCCTCTTGAATGTCGTCGTCGCAATCTCATTGGCCTATCTCGACGATTTCGCGCGGGTGGCGCGCGGCATGACACTAACGGTCAAGGAAGAACAATATGTCGCTGCTGCCCATACCACCGGCTGCTCGGACGTTCGGATCATGGCGCGCCACATCCTGCCCAACATCTCCGCCCCGATCATCGTCCTGGCGACGGTCAGCGTTTCCAACGCCATCTTGGCCGAGGCGGTACTGTCGTTCCTCGGCCTCGGCGTCAGTTCCGATACCCCGACCTGGGGGTTGATTCTGGCCGATTCACGCAGCTTTGTTAGCCGGGCGTGGTGGCTGGGGGTATTCCCTGGGCTGGCCATCATGCTGACCGTGCTGTCGATCAACTTTCTCGGCGATGCGCTGCGCGATCTGCTGGATGTGCGCGAAACCCGCGATTTCCATAAAGGTGCCAAATGACCTGGTCAATTCTTGCCAAGGATCCAAAAAGCGGCCTGTACGGACTGGCCGTCGCGTCACGCTTTTTCGCGGTCGGCGCGTTGTGTCCTCATAGTGGCGGGCCGCATGGCGCGGCGATGAGCCAGGCCCTGCCGAACCCGGAGTTGGGCGTGCGGGCGCTGATGTTGCTGGGCCACGGTCACCGGGCGCAGTCGGTGGTCGATATGCTGGTCGGCATGGATCCGGGCATCGATCAGCGCCAGCTCCATGTGATCGACAGCGACGGCGCCACCGCCGCCCACACCGGCGCCAATTGCGTCGACTGGTGCGGGCACCTGACCGATGACGGCATCTCGGTCGCCGGAAACATGTTGGCTGGCCCGCAGGTGATTGCCGAGACGTTGGCCGCCTACAAGGCCAACCTGCGTATGCCGATCGTCGAGCGATTGCTGACTGCGATGGAAGCGGGCGAGGCCGCCGGCGGCGACAAACGCGGCAAGCAAGGGGCGGGGCTGCGCATCCAAGGGCCGGAATGCTATGCCCGTCTCGATCTGCGCGCCGACGACCATACCGACCCATTGGCGGAACTGCGCCGCCTTTATGCCGTGGCACGGGAGAGGTTCATCCCGTTCTCCGCCTGTCTGCCGACCAAGGCACGGCCCTATGGCATTCAAGATCGTGGCATCATCGAAAAAATCATCGAACGCGACATCGGCAAACCGTTGGTCGCATCGGTCGAAATCCCGGAGGCCTGAGATGGCGCAGGCATTCACCACCCGGCCCGAGATTCGCGGCACCTTCGGCGCTGTCGCCAGCACCCACTGGATCGCCTCCGCTGTCGGTTTCGGTATTCTGGAGCGTGGCGGCAACGCCTTCGATGCAGCCGTGGCCACCGGCTTCACCCTGCAGATCGTCGAGCCGCATCTCAATGGCCCCGGCGGCGATGTGCCAATCATCCTGATGCCTGCGGGCGCCGACCGACCCCAGATCATCTGCGGCCAGGGTGTCGCGCCCGCTGCGGCAACCATCGACCGGCTGCGCGCCATGGGCGTGACCCGGATGCCCGGCACCGGGGTCCTGCCCGCCGTCGTTCCGGGCTCGTTCGGCGCCTGGATGCTGCTCCTGCGCGACCACGGCACGATGTCGCTGCGCCAGGTGCTCGAGCCGGCGATCTCCTATGCCGAGCACGGCTTTCCGCTGGTCAACCGGGCTGCCGGCTCGATCCACGCCATCGCCGACTTCTTCCGGTCCCACTGGCAGCACTCGGCCGAGGTCTGGCTGCCCGGCGACAAGGCGCCAATGCCTGGCCAAATGGTCCGAACGCCGCAGATCGCCGCCGCCTATACCCGCGTGCTCAGCGAATCCGAAGCCGCTGGCGGCTACCGCGAGGCACGGTTCGATGCGGCGCGCCGGGCCTTCTATGCCGGCTTTGTCGCTGAGGCGATTGACCGGTTCTACCGTCAGGAAACCGCCACCATGGCCGATATTCACCATACCGGGCTGCTGACCGGACAGGATATGGACGACTGGCATGCGACCTACGAGGACACGGTGTCGATCGACTATGCCGGGGTCACGGTCCACAAGACCGGCCCCTGGGGGCAGGGGCCTTCGCTGCTCCAAGCCCTGCGCATGCTCGACGGCTTCGGTATCGGCGAGATGGACCCCTACGGCGATCTTTTCGTCCACACGGCGGTCGAGGCGCTAAAGCTGGCTCTGGCCGACCGCGATGCCTGGTATGGTGACCCCAACCATGTCGAGGTGCCACTCCAGCGCCTGCTCTCAACTGAATATGCCGCCGAGCGCGCGGCGCTGATTGGCGATGCCGCCAGCCATGACCTGACCCCGGGTGCTGCCGGTGACGGAGTATCCGAACGCCGCGCTGCCCTGCTCGATCTCGCCGCCGACCCGAACTCCCCTGAAGGCGCCGGTGGCGGCGAGCCGACCTTCGCCGACCTACCGGAGATTGAAGGCGATACCGTCCATCTCGATGTCGTTGACCGCTGGGGCAACATTGTTGCCGCCACACCCAGCGGCGGCTGGCTGCAAAGCTCCCCGGCCGTCCCCGGCCTGGGCTTCAACGTCACCACCCGGGGCCAGATGTTTTGGCTCGACGATCGATTGCCGTCGCATCTGGCACCCCGCAGGCGCCCGCGCACGACCCTGACCCCGACGCTGCTGACCCGCGATGGCCGGGCGATAGCTGGGCTCGGCACGCCGGGCGGCGATCAGCAGGACCAGTGGACGCTGGGGTTCCTGCTGCGCCACCTGCAACACCGCCACAACCTGCAGGCGGCGATGGATGCGCCACTGTTCCACACCGGTCACTACGTCAATTCCTTCGCACCACGGGTCTTCACCCCTGGCGTCTTGATGGTCGAGGAGCGGTTCTCTCCCGATGTAATTCAGGCGCTGCGCAACCGCGGCCATCTGGTCAGCGTTCAGCCGCCCTGGGCGCTTGGCCGCCTCTGCGCCGCCGGGTTCACCCGCGACGGCGGCATCCGGGCGGCGGCGAACCCGCGCTTCATGCAGGCCTATGCCGTCGGGCGCTGACATGCCCGGCGTGGGAATATGGTCTCCGAGGACAGCAAGATTTCAGTCGGGCAGAACCGCGACCGCCCGGATTGGGCTGGCGGTACCATCTCTGATCTTTAGCGGGAAGCCGATGTAACGGAAACGGCCCTTTCCGACCAATTTGTCTAGGTTCCACAGACACTCCATATGGGTGATCCCTCGCTCGGCGCAGGCCAGATGAGCTTTGAAGTTCGGCTCGCCTTCCGGTGCCGGGCTGACTGCCTCGACGCCAAAGGCGATGATGCCGAAATCAGCCAACCAATGAACCGCGTCCACATGCAAACCGGGGAAATCATGCAAATAACCCGGTGTGCCGAACAGTCGTTCGTTGACGGCCATGTAGATCAAGACGGTATCACCGGGTTCAATGGTCTGGCCACTGGCGGCCAACGCTGCCGCCATCTCGTCGACGGTGATCTGGTGGCGGAGCGGCGCGTGCGAGAGATCAAGGCAAATCGCTTCGGTGTAGAAATTCTCGAGCGGCACCTGGTCAATCGAAAGCGCGTCAGGCGCTGGATTGAAATGGGCCGGCGCGTCGACATGGGTGCCGGCATGATCGCTCATCGACAGATAGAGCGCCTTCGATGTGAATTGGGTATCGCCTGCCCGCTTTATCTCGCGGTGGTCGTTCCAGATTGAAGTAACGACCGGCGGATGGGACGGGTGGGTTGGCGTGCGGTGATGGATCTCACGGCTCAGGTCGATCAAGGGCATGGAGATCACTCGTCTGAAGTTTCCAGGGAGCAGCAGCGTTGGGTGAAATTTGTATGATCTGGCGTACATGTCTCAAACGCGAGAGTATCTTCTAGAGCGTGATCCGTGAACGCTGAATCATTGAAGGGATTCCTTTTTGTCGGTTGAGATGCGATTCTTCGCCCCAAACAACAAAGGGGCAGAGGATGAGCGCAGCCTTCTCAGCCGATCTTCGGGGTCGGGTGCTTGATG
>DATLAW010000338.1:0-2485 GCA_035527255.1 Thermohalobaculum sp.
AAGTCGAATTGCGCCAGGCCGTAATAGATCAGGTAGGTCTGGACCAGCAGCGGGGTGCCGCGGAAGGCATAGACATAGGCCCCGACCAGCGGCGAGAATCGCGATTTCCGGGCCAGCGACAGCGAGGCAGGGAGGGCAATCAGCATGCCGATGATCAGCGCCAGCGCGGTCAGGTGCAGGGTGACCCAGATGCCACCCAGAAAAAGATCCCAGTGTCTGAAGACCAGTTCGAAGTTCATGCGCCCTGGCCCCGGTTGGCGCGGGTGTCGGCGTAGCGGAGCGCCAGGCTGGAGACCCAGGTGATGGCCAGATAGATCAGGATCACCGCAGCCATGAACACGAAGGGCTGGCGCGAAGCCTTGCCCGCCTTGTCGGCCAGCCCGACCAAATCGCCGAGCCCGATCACCGAGATGACGGCGGTGGATTTGATCAGGACCATCCAGACGTTGCCGTAGCCCGGCAGGGCGACGCGCATGATCTGCGGCAGCAGCACCTTCCACAGGATCACCAGCGGCTTGATGCCCAACGCCCGGGCGGCTTCGGCCTGACCGCGCGGCACCGCCATATAAGCGCCGCGGAAGGTCTCGGTCAGATAGGCGCCATAGATGAAGCCGATCGAGATCACTCCGGCCCAGAACTTGGAGATATCCATGTGGCTGGCGCCGACCAGACCGCCAACGCCGTTCAGCAGCCGCTGGCTGCCGAAATAAATCAGCAGGATCAGTACCAGATCGGGGACGCCGCGCACGATGGTGGTATAGCCTTGGGCGATCGACCTGGGGGCGACGTTGCGCGAAAGCTTTGCCGAGGCGCCGAGGGCGCCGAGGAAGGTGGCCAGAACAAGCGCCAGAACGGCCACGCTGATGGTGACCAGAACGCCGCGCCCCAGCAGCGGGGCGAAATCGATCAGTTTATCCAATTGCTCCGGCGCCTCCGTCTGGGGCGGGTTCCGAGCCGAGAACCGGCTTTGGTTCGTCATTGCTGGGCGCGGCCCCGTAGGGTGCATGCTCGCACGCACCGTTCCAGGCGGGATTTTGTCGATGGTGCGTGCGAGCACGCACCCTACGACAGTCACCCATGCGCAGGTTGCGCCCCGGCAGTTCCCCGCCGGGGCGCGGTGTCAGCCTTAGCCGCCGTAGATGTCGACCTCGAAGTATTTGTCGTTGATCGCCTTGTATTCGCCCGAGTCGCGGATCTTCTTGATCGCGGCCGAGAAGCCATCGCGCAGGGCATCTTCGCCCTTGCGCACGGCGATGCCGGCGCCGACACCGAAATACTTCTCTTCGACATAGTCGCCGCCGAAGAAGGCAAAGGCCTTGCCGGCATCGGTCTTCAGGAAACCGTCCGAGATCGCCACCGAGTCGGCGAAGATCGCGTCGACGCGCCCGGCGGCGAGATCGAGATAGACCTCATCCTGGGTGCCGTAGAGCTTCAGCTCGACGCCGGGCATGGCGCCTTCCATGAAGTCCTGAAAGATCGTGCCGCGCTGCAGACCAACGGTCTTGCCAGCCAGGCCTTCGGCCGAATCCGCCAGGCCTGCGTCCGCCTTGGCGGCGAAGCGGGCGGGGGTGTTGTAGTATTTTGCCGAGAAATCGACGCGCTGCTTGCGCTCCTCGGTGATCGACATCGAGGCGATGATCGCGTCGCACTTGCCCTCGAGCAGGGCCGGGATGATGCCGTCCCACTCGGACTGGACCATCGTGCACTTGTTGCCCATTTGGGCGCAGAGCGCATTGGCGATGTCGACGTCGAAGCCGATAATCTCGCCGGCGGCGTTGATCTCGGAGAACGGCGGGTAGGCGCCCTCGACACAGATGTTCAGGTCGGCGGCGACGGCGGAGGTGGTGAAGGCCGCAAAAGCTGCGGCGACGACGAGGCGTTTCATTATTTCTCTCCCTTTCACGAAACGGACTGCGAGATATTGGGCAGGGGTTTTGAGGCCCGTCAACCGGCCATGTCGTGGAGGGGACAATAATCTTTGGCGGCGCAAGGGTTTTAAGGGGTGAGTTTCCGGTAGAATCCGTCCGACCCGGCGAAACCTCATTTCGCGCTTACGGCAATTTCGGTCTGGAAAGCGGTGCGGCGACGGCCTAGAACTAAAGTAATAATCCCAGACCCAGCCGGGAGCGCAGAATGGTAGATGTGAAACAGGGCAACCGCCCGATGTCGCCGCACTTGCAGATTTATCGGCCACAGTTGACCTCGATGCTGTCGATCATCCACCGGATGACCGGGGTTGGGTTGGCGCTGGGGGCGGTTCTGGTGGTGTGGTGGCTGCTGGCCGCCGCTACGGGGCCGGATTATTTCGCCACTGTCGATGGGTTGCTGACCTCGTGGATCGGCTATCTGGTGCTGTTGGGCTCGACCTGGGCGCTGGCCTATCATCTGCTGAATGGCATCCGGCATCTGTTCTGGGATATGGGCCACGGCTTCGAGATCGAGACGGTTGAGCGCAGCGGGATGGCGGTGGTCATCGGCTCGGGTT
>DATLAW010000339.1:0-3313 GCA_035527255.1 Thermohalobaculum sp.
CATCAAGCACCCGACCCCGAAGATCGGCTGAGAAGGCTGCGCTCATCCTCTGCCCCTTTGTTGTTTGGGGCGAAGAATCGCATCTCAACCGACAAAAAGGAATCCCTTCAATGATTCAGCGTTCACGGATCACGCTCTAACCACTCGTCCAGCACCAGCGCCGGCGCCACGCTCTCGCGCAGCACGTCGGTCGGGATCTCGAGATAGACGGGCCCAGGCTCGCCCGCATCGCCCATGGCGCGCGCAATCGCCTCGTCCATCTCACGCAGGACCTGATCGGCCACGCGGGCCGTACGCGAGTACCGGCAAACAGGCGCGAGGATCGCGGTGTGCGGGATGTCCTGCAGCGGCCCCATGTTGGCCTGTGCCCGCGTCGTGCTGCCGCCAATCAGCAGAACCGGCACCCGCGCCAGATCGGCGTTGCACATGCCGGTGACGCAGTTCGTCACGCCCGGCCCCGCGGTCGCCATGCAGACACCCAGCTCGCCCGTCAGCTCGGCATGCGCGTGCGCCATGTGGACCGCCGCGCCCTCGTCACGCACGTCGATGATCTCGATCCCCTGCTGGGCGATGAAGTCCCAGACCGGCTGGATGTGTCCACCCTGCAGGCCGAAGACGCGGGTGACACCGCGGCGCTTCAGGCAGAGCGCGATCCAGGCGGCGACACTTTCGCTGTCTGTGTTGAGATCGACACGGGAAATCGGCGCGTTCATGGGCGTTTCCTTTTGTTATTGGGGCCTCAGCTGTTCGAGAGAGTGTCGAACATTTCGCGCAGGCTGCGATGAAGGATTTTTCCGGTCGCGTTCCGGGGCATCTGGTCGGGTTGCAGGAACACGATCTCGCGGGGGCGCTTGTAGCCGGCGAGCCGGTCGCGGGACCACGCGATCAGATCCTCGGCGCTGGCCTGCGCGCCGGTCTGTAGCACCACGGCCGCCGCCACGCGCTCGCCCCAGCGGTCGTCCGGGCGGCCAATCACGGCCACGTCGCGGATCGCGGGGTGCTGGACAAGGGCGGCCTCGACCTCGGTCGGATAGACGTTCTCGCCGCCCGAGATGATCATGTTTTTCTTCCGGTCGATCAGCTTGATGAAGCCGTCCGGCTGGCGGGTCGCGATATCGCCCACGGTCAGGTAGTCGCCTCGGAATGCCTCCGCCGTCTTCTCGGGTAGGTTCCAGTAGCCGTCAAAGGCGTAGGGGCTGCACGAGAGTAGAGCTCGCCCGGCACGCCGTCGGGCACCTCGTTGCCGTCGTCGTCCAGCAGGCGGATCGGCAACGAGCCAGCGACCTCGCGCCCGACCGAGCCCAGATGATCAAACTGCTCGTCCGGGTGCAGCATGGTGACCCAGCCGGCCTCGGTTGAGCCATAAAGCTCGAAGAGGCCCGAGTTCGGGAACATCTCCATGATCTTGCGCTTGGTATTGACCCGGGCCGGGGCGGAGGAGACCATCAGCTTCTCGACCCGCCCAAAATCTCCAGCGGGCTGGGGCGCGTCGAGAATCAACTCGTAATGGGTGGGCACCAGCGAGGTGAACGTCACTCCGGTGCCTGCGAAGGTTCTGAGGCAAAGGTCGGGGTCGAAATTCGGCCGCGAGAAGATACCGGTTGCGGCGCCGCAATAGAGGAATGCGGTGAAGAAGTTGAACGAGTTGGCGTGGCACATCGGCATGACCAGCAGCGCTTCGTCCCGGCGCGAGAGGCCAAGCTCGATCTCGGTCATCAGCGCCAGCATACCCATGCCGCCATGCCCGCGGATCGCACCCTTGGGATTGCCGGTGGTGCCAGAGGTATACATCAGGCACCAGGGGTCGGTTGGCGCAGGGGGTGTGCCCGGCTCGCGGGCCGCACTGGCGGTAATGAAATCCTCGTAGCCGCGCCAGCCGGCGGGCATATCGGCGCCAATGTGGATGAACCGATCGGGCGCAAGGTCGAGGTCGCCGCGAATCTCGTCGATGGCGCCGCACAGCGCGTCTTCGGCGATCATCGCCGCGATGGCGCAGTCCTGCAGGATGAAGCGGATCTCGGCGGGGACAAGGCGAAAGTTCAACGGAACAGCGACGATCCCGGCCTTGGCAACCGCGGTATAGATTTCGACCCACTCGATCCGGTTGTAGGCCAGCACTCCGACGCGGTCCCCCTTGACAAGACCGAGGCCCAGAAGCGCGTTGGCCAGCCGGCAGGCCCGATCGTTCCAGGTGGCGAAGCTCATCGCACGATCCAGGTCGCGGGCGCCGATCCTATCGGGTTGCAGGCGGGCCTGCGTGGTCAGCATCTGGCCCGCGGTCGGGATGGGGATCATGCCCGATCCTCCGGTTCTGTGCGCATCAGTGCGTCCGCAAGCAGGAGTGCTGCGTCCCGCGCATGAGCCTCGGCAAGTTCCATGGCCGCGGTCGCATCGCCCGCCACGATGGCCTCGAGGATCGCCCGATGCTGGCGCCAGATCTCGACGGGGTTTTCGGCCTTGCGCAGGACATCACCCATTGCCCGGCGGAGAAAGCGCCAGTGCGGCTCGGCGGTCTCGACGATCAGCCGGTTCCCGGACGCGGCGTAGAACTGGGAGTGGAAGGCATAATCCAGCTTGACCAGTCCGGCGACGTCCTGGGCCGAGATGGCCGTAGCGGCGGCCTCGAGCAACGCACGGCCTTCGGCATCGACCCGGTCTCTGAGCTCCGCGTTGCCAGAGACGCGCAACGCCGCCGTCTTGGCGGCCCAACCGTCGAGTGCGGCGCGGACCCCGTAGTTGTCGAGCATACGCGCCGGGTCGATACGCGTGACGAAGAGCCCCCGGCGGCCGATCTCCTCGACCATGCCATCCGCCTTCAGCCGGGACATGGTCTGCTGAATCGGCTGACGTGAGACACCGAAGCGTTCGGCCAGGCGCTCCTGCACAAGGTGCCTGCCCGGTGCCAGGCGACCGTCACAGATTTCGTCTACGAGCGCGTCGTAGACCTGATCGGTAAGATTGGGTGCGATCTGAAGCATGTTGACCAATTTGAATTCTGAATTCAGAGGATGGTAATTAGATCTGCCTGGTTCGTCAATCTTAGACGTCAGTTCGCACGGCGGGCGGTTCGTAGGCTCCGGGCTGAGCGCGTACTAATGGGATGGACCGGCTGCTTCATCGGTTAACCTGACCGGACTGTGTCAGGTTTTGAAAGGAGAAGCAGAAATGGCTACCCATACGCATTCGACGTCCGATGTTACCGTGATCGGCATCGACATTGGCAAGGACGTATTCCATCTGGTTGGCTTCGACGGCGCCGGATCGGTGGTGCTGCGAAGGAAGATCAAGCGACTAGCGCTGGTTCAGACCTTCG
>DATLAW010000340.1:0-3449 GCA_035527255.1 Thermohalobaculum sp.
CTTCAGTGCCTTTCGCACTTCATGCAGCCGCCACGACACGGTGTTCTCGCTGATCCCCAGAACGTCGCCTGCCTGGGCATGGGTCAGCTCCTGATCCAGCACCAGGATCGCGGTCTCACGCAGGTCGTCCTTCAGGCAGGCCAGCGCCGCGCGCAGCCATTCAACCTCGGCCGCCCGCGCCGCATCGCCCGCCTTGCGCAGCGCATCGACTTCGACGAAATCGCGCTGCACCGCCCCGCGCGAGGCCCGGCGCCGCATTTCATCGCGCCCGGCGTTCAGCACCACCCGATAGAGCCAAGTGGTGAACTTCGCCTCGCCCCGGAATGACCTGATCTTCTTGGCCAGCCCGATGCACACATCCTGCGCCAGATCCTCCGCCTCGGCCCGGTTGCCCAGCAAGCGGTGGCTCAGCCCGAGAATACGCCCATAGTGGCGCTCGAGCAGCTCCCCGAACGCCTCGCGATCCCCGTTGGCGGCGCTCAGCGCCAGCCGCTCGTCGGCCCTATCGTGCAGCATGTTCTCCTTATGACGCGGCCCGTGGGCAAATCCTTTGAACCCGCCGAAGAAAAATCTCAGGCCGTCCCGATCGTCCCAATTCGCCGGAACTTGCGCCGATAGGCGGCCGGGGTCAGCCCGGCCCGGCGCTTGAACAGGCGGCGGAACGAGGCCGGGTCGTCATAACCGACCACCCCAGCGATGTCGTCGAGGTCCATATCATCGGTCTCCAGCATCTGCTTTGCCTCCTCGATGCGCAGCGCCTGCACATAGTCGATCGGCTGATACCCGGTTGCCGCCAGAAATCGCCGGGCAAAAGTGCGCGGGTTCAGGCCCGAGCGTTCGGCCATGCGCTGCACCGGGTTGGCGGCGTGGTAATTCTGGGCGATCCAGGCCTGGCAATCGCTGATCACCGCATCCGAGGCATCGATCCGGCGGGTCATTGCCGCATAGGGAAGTTGTCCCTCGTCATGACCGGACAGCAGGAAAACCTTGGCGGTGTTGACCGCCTGCTGATGGCCGCACAGCCGCTCAATCAGATATAGCGCCAGATCCTGCCAGGCGGTGACTGCCCCGGCGGTGATGATCCCTTGTCGCTCGCCAGACAGGCACAGCGCCGAATCCGCCCGCATAGTCACCTTCGGGTAGCAGCGCCGGAACAGATCGCCGTAGGCCCAGTGCGCCGCCGCTTCATGCCCGTCGAGCAACCCGGCTTCGGCCAGTATCAGCGAGCCGGAGCAGACCGACGCGATGATAGCGCCATTCGCATGCATCTTTCGGAGCCATGCCATCTCGCGCGGATATTTGTCGCGTGGCGGTATGTTGATCGGGGTGTACATGTCGCAGACCACTGCCACATCCGCTCTCGCGATGACCTCGATCGAGGCATGGGGTTCGACCATAACTCCGCCAGCGCACCGGAAGGGCTCGGCCTGAGCCGCCACGATTCGCACGTCCATTGCATCTGGTCCGGGCTCGCCCATGGTCATGTCTGGATAGGCGGCCCCTACCGAATATAGCACGTCGTAAAGCCCATAGAGCACCGACGGCGAGGTCTCCGCTGATGCCAGCAATGCAATCAGGGGTTTGGAGTTTTCGGCCATTTTGCTCTCCATTAAATCCCCGCAACTGTCCAATTTGCCCCGTTCATGGTAGTTCCGCCTCTCAACAAAGGGAAGCCGCCTGCCTAGTGTGCCCTCATTGAACATTCACCAATGGAGGATCAGTGATGAATTTCGAACCCGGAACCCGGACTGGCGACCACGCTTTTGCAAGCGCCGTCGAGAGCTTGCGCGGCACGCTCCGCGGCGAGGCACTGACCGCGATCGATGATGGATACGACGACGCCCGTGCGGTCTGGAACGCGATGATCGACCGCCATCCAAATCTGATCATACGTGCCAAGGGCGCTGCCGATGTGATTGCGGCTGTGAACTTCGCCCAGCTTCACGACCTCCCGGTGTCGATCAAGGGCGGCGGCCACAACGTCGCTGGCCACGCGGTCTGTGACGACGGCCTGATGATCGACCTCAGCCTGATGCGGGCTGTCCATGTCGACCCGCAGGCCCGCCGCGCCCGGGTCGAGGGCGGTGCCACCTGGTGTGATCTCGACCGCGAAGCCCAAGTCTTCGGCCTCGCAACCCCCGGCGGAGTGATCTCTGATACCGGTGTTGCCGGGCTGACACTGGCGGGCGGGATCGGCTGGCTGCGCAGCCGATATGGCCTGTGTATCGACAACCTGGTCTCGGCCGATGTTGTCACCGCTGACGGCAAGCTGGTCACCGCCAGCGCCGGGCAGAACGACGACCTGTATTGGGCGCTGCGCGGTGGCGGCGGCAATTTCGGTGTTGTCGTCAGCTTCGAGTTCGCGCTGCACCCGGTCGGCCCGACGGTGATGTTCGCGGGCCCGATCTATCCGCTTTCGGCAGGCCCCGGCCCGATCCGCTTCTGGCGTGATTTTCTTGCCGACAAACATGGCGATGTTGGCTCGCTGGTCGAATTCTCGACCGTTGCTGAAAGCGAGGATTACCCGGCGGAATACTGGGGCCAGCGCTGCTACACCATCGCCGCCGTCTACGCAGGTGACGCCGACGAGGGCGAACGCCTGCTGCAGCCGTTGCGTGAGCTGGGCCCGATGATCACCGATTTCTCCGGCCAGATGCCCTATTGCGAGGTGCAGAAGCTGTTCGACGCGCTGTTCCCCGCCGGGCAGTACCGGAGCTATTGGAAATGCCACTTCCTTGCCGGTCTGCCTGACGCGATGATCGATGCGGCCCTGGCCAATGCCGCGGCAGCGCCGTCGGGCAAAACGCTCAGTTCGCTGTGGAACTTCGGCGGCGCGACGGCTGCGGTCCCGGCCGACGCAACCGCTCTGGGTGACCGGTCGTTCGGCTGGATGTATTCCATCGATTCCGTCTGGCCGGACCCAGCGGACGATGAGGCAAACATCGCCTTCACCCGCAAGGTTTGGGAGGAGACCCGCCAATACTCGCTAGAGGGCCGCCTATACCTCAACTTCGCCGGCCATGGCGAAGACAACGATGCCCTGGTCAAGGATGCCTATGGCAAGAACTACGCCCGGCTGGCGGCGATCAAAGCGAAATTCGATCCCGGCAACATGTTCCGTTTCAACCAGAACATCCGCCCGGCAGCCTGAACTTCGGCGTCGATCGTTTATCTGATTTGGTCGGCGAGCGGTAAGATGCCGCTCGTCGGGCGCCTTCGATGGTAGTCTAACGCGCCAGGCGATCGGTGAACCACCGGGTCAGCCGCAACCAGATCTCGGCGCCGCCCTTGGCATCCTCGACGCCGTGCTCGAGGTTTGGATTGTCGTTGATCTCGATCACCACCGGGCCGTCCGGCGTTTCCTTCAGGTCGACGCCGTAGAACCCGTCGCCGATCAGCCCGGCGGCGCGGACGGCGATATCGATGATTTCCGCCGGAGTGTCCTCCAA
>DATLAW010000341.1:0-11116 GCA_035527255.1 Thermohalobaculum sp.
TAGGACCAGGTCTTGAACTCCGGGAAGTTCTTCAGCGCATTGCGATGATAGACCGGCGCCGGGGCCTGGACAGTACCGATAAACAGCAGGTTCTCGACCATCCCCTTGACCAGGCGCGCACCAATCTCGTCCGACTCGGGCGTGCCCGGAGGCGTCGACTGGAACGCATTGATGTCGTCGATCATTTGGTAGGCGAAGTCCGGCGGTTTCACCCCCTTGGCGCCGTCAGACTCGAGGTACTCGGCCCACAACATGGCCGTGCGCAGAGTGAAGTAATCGTCATAGGGCGGGATCCACATCTGGGCCGTGCCGAGAACGATCGCCAGCGGCTGGCCCTTGCCCCACATGGTAACATCCAGCTGGTTCGAGGACTGGGCCGAACGGAACTCGTCCGGCGTCACTTCCTTCGCCGTCGTCTGGATGCCGACATTGGTCCAATGCTGGGCCACAAGCTCAACCACTTCACCGGCAGTACCCTGCGTCGAGAATTGCAGGTTGATGACCAGTTTGTCGCCGTTGAGAAGATCGCGGAACCCGTCGCCGTCCTTATCGACCACTCCAGCCTCGTCGAGCAGCTTCTTGGCCAGGTCCGGATCAAACTGGGCGTAATGCTGCTGCAGCTCAGCCGAGATGAACGACGGCGCTGGCGAGAAACCGACATACTGCAACGGCGTGCCGAGACCGAAGAAAGCAACCTCGTTCATCTCGGCGCGGTTCAATGCGACCGACATCGCCTGGCGGAACCGGAGGTCACCGAAGACTTTGCGCTTCTCCAGATCTTCGCTGGTCACGTTGAAGGCGAAGGTCGGGATCGTGATCGTCGGCTTCAGATCGACCGTGTAGTCACCCTTTTCCTGATTATCGAGCAGGAGCGGTGCCGAGGGAAGCTGCACCGACTGGGACTTGTAGTCCACTTCGGCGTTGACCAGCTTGAGGATACGAACCTCGTTCTCGTTGATATAGATCTCGTCTTCTTCGTTGATGTAGGGCAGCTGATTGCCCGCCGTGTCGACCATGAAGAAATAGGGATTGGCCACATAATGGCGACCCTCGGTCGTGTCGGAAATCGTGATGTAGCTTTCAAGCGTCGGCACAACAGCGGCCGGCAGCTTGGCGACCTTGTCAGGATGGGCCAGCAGCGGCGAGGGCGTGTCGGTCCAGTCCGAGTTGCCGTAATAGGCCGCGATCGCCTTGTAGCCGTTCTCGAAGCCGAGCGACTGCGCCAGCTTGTCGGCGTCCGGGTTGATCTTCGGATGGAACTGACCCAGGAAATGCTTCGGCTGGAAGCCCTGCGCATACGAGGTCGCGAAATGGGCCAGCAGGCCCGGCTTCGGCGCCGGCAGGTTGAAGCGCACGGTCTGCGCGTCGATGACATCCACGGTCATCCGCTCGCCGGCAACCAGCAGGAAGTCCTTGGCGTTCTCGATCACGTTGGTGTCGAAGTTCAGATCGTCATACCAGAACTTGACATCCTCGGCGGTGAAGGGTGCGCCGTCTGACCACTTGTGGCCCTTGCGCAGGAAGAAAGTCAGCTGCGTGTACTCAGCATTCCATTCCCATCCCTTGGCAACGTTCGGGACGATGGTCGAAAGGTCGTCGGAGAACCGCACCAGATTGACGTGCCGGGTCGACAGCGTGTCCGACGTGCCAGCCTCGGTGGCGTTCGACAGTAGATCCATCGTTCCGCCATAGGTGCCGATCGTGTCGTAGGGCGCAACAACCAGCGCGCCCTCCGGGATCCGGTCGGCCAGCGGCTGAAGCGCCGGGTTGCCCTGGATCTTGGCGTTCAGGTCACCGATCGCCGGATTCTCCTGGAAGGTCAGGGTGCAATTCGCGGCAGCCTGAAATTCGGACAGGTCGTACTGCTGCGGGAAGGCGCCGGCGGCGACCCCCATCGGGTCGGCCACGGTAATCGCCGGGCAGTCCGCGGCCTGGGCCGGGATCGCCAGCGCGCATACCGCGAGGCTGGAAAGTAGCAGGCGTTTCATGGATGATCTCCCTGTAAGTCGTTGTTCTTTCACACCAGTTTGAGGTGCTTGCAATTCGCTCATGCCGGCACGATTCGTAACCTACATCACGATTGTGATACTTTGATATCTGATTCCTCCCCCGCGTGCACCCACTTTCAAGCCCATGGATTTCATGGCGATTTCATCATTGGTTCAGGGCGCGGAAATTGAGAGAGAAAAGCGCGATGCCGGGGCGCGGTGAAAACTGGAGACCCTGGACTCCGATGTCGTGGGACAACAAATCACTAGCCAAGCAGCACTTAGCGCGTTCATCTGTGTGGTACCCGCCCCGCCCGAAGGAAACTTGCCCATGTCCAAACGCCCCACCATGAAATCCCCCGCTGATCTGCGCAGCGCCCGTTGGTTCGCACCGGACGACCTGCGCGCCTTCGGTCACCGCTCGCGGGCGATGCAGATGGGCTATGGCCCCGAGGATTGGCAGGGCCGCCCGGTGATCGCGATCCTCAACACCTGGTCCGATGCCCAGCCCTGCCATGCCCATTTCAAGCACCGGGTCGAGGACATCAAGCGCGGCATCCTGCAAACCGGCGGCTTTCCGATGGAGCTGCCAGCGCTGTCGCTGAGCGAGAGCTTCGTCAAACCGACTACCATGCTTTATCGCAACATGCTGGCGATGGAGACCGAGGAGCTGCTACGCTCGCACCCCGTTGATGGCGCAGTGCTGATGGGCGGCTGCGACAAGACCACGCCGGGTCTGGTGATGGGCGCACTGTCGGCCGGGCTGCCGATGATCTACGTCCCCGCCGGTCCAATGCTGCGCGGCAACTGGCGCGGCGAGGCGTTGGGATCGGGTTCCGACGCCTGGAAGTTCTGGGATGAACGCCGCGCCGGAACAATTACCGCGCAGGAATGGGTCGGCATCGAGGGCGGCATCGCCCGCTCCTATGGCCACTGCATGACCATGGGCACTGCCTCAACCATGACCGCCATCGCCGAAGCCATGGGGCTTACCCTGCCGGGCGCCAGCTCGATCCCGGCGGCCGACGCTAACCATATCCGCATGTGCGCCGCCGCCGGTCGGCGGATTGTCGATATGGTCTGGGAAGACCTCACGCCGGATCAGATCCTCACCGCCGCCGCCGTCAACAATGCCGTCACAGTGGCCATGGCCACTGGCTGCTCGACCAACGCGGTGATCCACCTGATCGCCATGGCGCGGCGCGCCGGGGTACCGCTGACACTGGATGATCTCGACCGCATCGGGCGGACGACCCCGGTGATCGCCAATATCCGGCCCTCCGGAACCGGCTACCTGATGGAGGATTTCTACTATGCCGGCGGCCTCAGGGCATTGATGGCGAAACTCGGCGACAAGCTGGACCGAACCGCCCTCACCGTCAGCGGCAAGACGCTGGGCCAGGGCCTGGAAGGCGCCGAGGTGTTCAACGCCGACGTGATCCGTTCCCTCGAAAACCCGGTCTATCACGAGGGCTCGCTGGCGGTTCTGACGGGCAATCTCGCGCCGGATGGTTGCGTCATCAAGCCCGCCGCCTGCGACCCGCGTTTCTACCAGCATGAAGGTCCGGCCATCGTCTGCGACAGCTATCCGGAACTGAAGAAGGTCATCGACGACGAGGACCTCGACATCACCCCCGACCATGTTCTGGTGTTGCGCAATGCCGGACCCCAGGGTGGGCCGGGCATGCCGGAATGGGGCATGCTGCCGATGCCGAAGGCACTGCTGAAGCAGGGCCACCGCGACATGCTGCGCATATCGGATGCCCGCATGAGCGGCACCAGCTACGGCGCCTGCGTCCTGCATGTGGCGCCCGAGGCCTATATCGGCGGCCCGCTGGCGCTGCTGAAAACCGGCGATATCGTCCGCATCGACATTCCGGCCCGCCGCATCGACATGGTCGTTGACGACACCGAATTGGCACTCCGC
The DNA here is from genome assembly GCA_035527255.1 of Thermohalobaculum sp. Lineage (GTDB taxonomy): Bacteria > Pseudomonadota > Alphaproteobacteria > Rhodobacterales > Rhodobacteraceae > Thermohalobaculum. The sequence continues at coordinate 3,916 of DATLAW010000341.1, forward strand.
CGCGCCGCATGGACCCCACCCGAGCCGAAATTCGGTCGCGGCTACGGCTGGATCTATGCCCAGCACGTCAGCCAGGCCGATTCCGGTTGCGACTTCGACTTCCTCGAGAAAAGCTTCGGCCCGGCGGTGGGCGAACCCGACATCTACTGAACCATCAGGAGCCTGAGACCATGACCATGACATTGCCAGCCCCGAAGAGCGACTTCATCGGGCTTGAGGGCAAAGTTCATCTGGCGACCGGTGGCGAGCCGCCGCTGCTGAAGGTGCACCGCAACGCGTTCGAACGTTTTGCCGAGGACAAGGCGGGGGGATTTTCCGGCTACCACCGGCACTGGGTTGTGATCGATCAGGTCCGCGCCGGCATCGCCCGCCTGACCGGGCTGGAGCCAGGTGACATCGCCCTGCTCGGCAACGCCTCGGAGGCGATCATGCGGGTGGTTTCCAGCATCGACTGGCAGCCTGGCGACAATGTGGTGGCTCCCGCACTCGACTATGCCTCCGGGCGCTATGCGCTGGCCAGCTTGAAGGCCAAGGGGGTCGAATTGCGACTGGTCCCGGCGGTTGGCTGGGCGCTCGACACCGATCATCTTCTGGCCGCCTGCGATCAGCGGACCCGGCTGGTCTACATCAGCCAGGTCAACGCCCTGACCGGCCAGCATGCCGACATGGCGACCATTGGCGCGGCGCTGCGCGACGCCCCCACTGCCCTGATGGTCGATGTCAGCCATGCGCTCGGCGCGGTCCCGGTCGTCGGAGATCAGGCAGATTTCACAGTCGGTTGCTGCTATAAATTCACCCTCGGCATCCACGAAGGCCTCCTGGCCTGGAACCGCCGCCGCTGGCCTGATTTCGTGCCCGCCGGAGCCGGATGGGCCTCGGCGACAGCCGGAGCGAACCCGGGCGAGTTCCACTACAAGGATGACGCCAGCCGGGCCGAATTCGGCAATCCCGGCCATCTCGGCGCCTACTTGCAACGCGAGTCGCTCGCCTATCTCGACAGCTACGGCATCGCCGCCATCGCCGCTCATCTTCGCGCACTCAGCGGCCGAATGATCGAAGGCATGACCGCACTGGGCCTCGAGGTGATGACACCGACCGAACCCGACGCGCGCGCCGGAAATGCCGCCTTTGTCCGTTTGGATACACAGCCGGTCGTGCGAGCGGCCGAGAAGGACGGCATCTTTGTATGGGGCGACAATGGACGAATTCGTGCATCGGCACATCTCTTCACTACCGGCGAGGATATCGAGATTTTTCTTGACCGGTTACCGAGCTATCTGGCGTGAGCATGTGCCAGAGACCGGTCGATTGAACTCCGGGGAACAGGCTCATATATTCCGCGCAGTCGACAGGGCAGTCGACAGGATCGAAGGTGACGATATGACCAGACACCATACCAAAATATTACACAGACTGCTGTGCGGGCCCGCATTGTTGGCTGCCGCATTCGTTCTGATGGCCGCACCGACGGTTGCTGATGCATCCGCGACGGACCCGTCGGCAGTGCTCGGCGTGTGGATGGCCGACACGGAGAAAGTCGCGGTTGAACTCTATCAGTGCGACGGCAATATCTGCGGCAAGATCGTCTGGCTGGCCAAGCAGCTCCGGCGCGATGGCAAGATCAAGCGTGATGACCGCAATCCCAACCCGGCGCTGCGAGATCGGCCGCAATGCGGGATCCAGGTGGTTTGGAATCTGAAGCCAAAGAAAAACGGCGTCTGGGAAGACGGCAAGTTCTACTTTCTGAAAAGAGGCGCGACCTACGATCTTGACATCAAGCTGAAAGATAAAGACCAGTTGGAGCTGCGGGGTTATATGGGAATAAAGCTGTTCGGCATGACCGACACCTGGAAAAGGCCCGATCCCAACCAGACGTTGGAATGCTTGCCCGAGACCTGAGGGCCGGTGTTAGCGTCCGTCGTCGCGCGCTGCCAGACGCGCCTCGGCGAACGCCAAGTCCTCGGGCTTGTCGACGTCGTGAGCGGCGTCCGGGAACGGCAACCTGATCAGTGCCGCCCGGCAACCGGCGGCGCGCCCCAGCGCCGCTGCGGCTGCATTGGTCGATAATAACCCCACCGCATATCGGGCAAGGGTGAACGGCCCCACCGCCCATGCCATCTGCATCGGACGCTTGCGCTTGTCTTCCAGCAGGCGCCAGTAGGTCAGCGCGGCTCGGGCTTCCGGGGTCAACAAAGCAAACAGATTGCAGCCGCTGACCTCGCCATCGCTAAACCTCAGATAAGTGCGGCGTGCCGTCGATCCGGCCTGTTCGACGACCGGGCGGTGGGCAACACCGGCGGCGACATCGACACCCAATTCGGTCGCGGCGGCCAGAAAGTATTCGATCATTTCGACTGTCAGCAAAGGATGATCCGCCGTCGTCACCAACACCGGATCGCCCGCGGCCTCGAAACCTGCAAGCGCGCTCAACGACGGCGAACGCGCGGCATCGATTCGCCGAAGCCCCCCCCGAGGCAACTCCGGCGCTGACCTTTCGATCACGACAACGGTGTCGCCGATCGATGGCGCCGCGCTCAAGGTATCGAGGACATGGGCTATCATCGGCTTGCCGGAGACATCGGCGAACGCCTTATGCGATACGCCCGTTGCCTGGGCCACCGGGTCGGCGCTGCCACGCGAACCCGCCAGTACGACGGCAGTCCAGCTCATCCCAGCCGCTTCTCGTAAATGCGATAGGTCTTCACCTGCCGTCCCCCCACCATCTCGACCACCCGGCGCACCGGCCAATTATCCTCCAATAGCCACCCAAGTTCCAGCTCGTGGAAGCCGCGAACCATGCCGCGTGGCTGCAAGGCATAGATCAGCTTCAACGGCAGGGATTTACCAAGCAGCGAGCCGGAATGCGCCCGGCGAACGCCCATCAACGGAACCCGACCGGTGCGCACACCGGTGACCTTCAGCCGCCACAATAGCTTGAGCCAGCCGAACGGCAGCAGCCGCCCGCCCAGATCGGCGATTGCCTCGTTTATGTTCGGCAGCAGCACGATGAAGGCGACCGGCTCGCCATGCAACTCCGCTATTTTCACCAAATCCGGATCAAGAATCGGTTTCATCTCGTCGCCCATGTCATCGATCTCGGCTTCGGTCAGTGCCGTAAAGCCCCAATTACCGGCCCATGCATCGTTGAATATGCTGCCTATCAGGGCAATCTCCTCGCGGTAGCGGCGCATGTCGATCGACCGGATCACAACGCCGCCGGAGGCTCGCTCAGCCAGTTTACGCAGACGTTCGATCAGACCGCCACTGGTGTCCATCCGATAGGCGACGAGATCCTTTGCCTTATCATAGCCAAGGGCCTCGACACCGCGCGCCAACCAAGGCTGATCATGCCCCATCATCAGCGAGGGTGAGGTGTCAAAACCGTCGATCAGCAGACCGGAGGTCTGGTTGACCCCGAAATCGAATGGCCCGCGAATGACTTTGATGCCGCGCTCGGACAACCAGGCCTCAGCGGTCTCGAACAGGGTCGCCATCGTCTCCGGGTTATCCTCCGCCGCCAGCATGCCAAAGTAACCAAGTGCCTGGCCATCAACCGTGGGCGCCAGTCGATCGATCTGGGCGCTAATCCGGCCAACCGCATTGCCATCCCGCATGGCCAGCCACATCGCGACTTCCGCGTGTTTGAAAAATGGGTTGGTGCGCGACGACAGAAACCGCCGTCGCTCGAACCACAAAGGCTCGACCCAGTTCGGATCGGCGGCGGATAGCCGGCCTGGAAGCCGAATGAACGCCTCGATCTGCTGACGGCTCTCAACCGGCGTCAATTCAAGCATCAGCGCTGAGTTCCCTCGTAAATCGGATTCCGATCTGCAGACTTGGCACTGCGCCGGGATCGCGGTGAAACTTCAGGCGGTCGCGCCCGATGATCCAAGTTGCTGCAAACACCCTCTGTAACACCGTCTGCGGCTATCATTCCTCGATCACCACAATCGACCACAGGCCGATCACGAAGAACAGCCCCGGCGCCAGGAATGCGGCCAGTATGGCATTCATGGCGCCAACCTCGCCCAACGAGGTAAATACCCCATCGACCAGGACGAAAAATGCGCCGCCGAACAGCCCCAGCGCAACGCGCCCAATTCCACCGCCACTGCGGCTGAGGCCAAAGCTCGCCATCGCACCGAACAGAAACATCACCGACGGCACGACAATCGCCGAATAGCTGCGCCAGAGTTGAACCGAGTAGAACGGTGTGCCGCGTCCTGCCGGCAAAGCTCCGGACAATATCTGGCGCAACTCACCAGCATCGACCAGCTCCGGGCGCCGCGCTGCGCTGAGGATGCCCGAAGGCGTGAGTTGAGTAGCCCAAGACATCACCGCCACCAGTTTCACGATCTCATTCGGAAGCTGCACGGTCGCCTCTTCAAGTATCCAGCCATCATTCGTGTATCGCGCAACTTTGGCGTCGGTCCGTTGTGTTAACGCACCTCCGGCGCTGGTCTCGAAGATGCTGACAGCAACCAGCGTTGCACCATCCGCCGCGGTTCGCCCGACCCGGATCACCGATCTCGAGTCGCGCAGCCAGACCTCTTTTTCAATTGCCTTCGAATTGAACATCTCCGGAAACCGCTTAACCAATGCCAGCTCGGCGGCGGGTCCAAGACGCACCGCCAGGTGGCTCTGCGCCAATCCACATACCAGGGCGAGCGGCAGCAGCATCACCAGAACCCTGGCCGTGTTGTATCCGGCGGCTCTCAGCACCACCATTTCATTGCGCAATGCCAGCGCCAGGAAGGCCAGCGCCGCGCCGACCAGAACGCCCAGTGGCAATACGGTGGCCAGAATCAGCGGCGCGCGCAGACCGGCATACCAGCCGAGCCCGCCGACACCATACTTGTCGAGAATTTCGGTGGAATTCTCCAGCATGTCGAGACTGAGGCCCAGGGCTACGATGCCGGTCAGGACCGCCAAAATCCGAGCCGCGAGCTGCCGCGACAGGTACAGCGCCAATGTCATGATCCGATCCCCAGCCGCTCGGCAAACCGGCGGCCGAATGATCCGGCATCGATCACCAGTGTGTCGAGCCGCCGAAGCACCCCGCGCAGCGGCGAGGGCGATCCCTGCCCCGGTGTCGTCGCATACAACCAACCGGTGCCCAGCGTGAACACCGCGCAGACGCTCCACAACCCAATCGCCGGATCAATGCGCCCAAGACTGGCCAGCGACTGCACCGTCTGCAGAATATGATCGAAGCCGACAAGCACTCCCACAGCCAGAACGACGCGCGGCCAGACCGGCGCCCGCTTGCGGGTCACGCCAAGCGGGATCGACAGCATCGCGACACCGATCAGCGCGAAGATCCGAACCAGACGGCCGTGGAACTCGGCCATATAGCGTGGCTCGGAAGGCAGGCCGTCGGCGCCGCTGGCGCGGGTCAGCAGTTCGTCAAAGGTCAATTCGCGCTCAGTGCCGCCGCGTGGCCGAAACGGGTTGGCGTCGATCGCGAACTCACGCGACAGTTTTAAATCATCAAAATCCAGCCAGCCGCCGGGGACCAGACCGCGACCGTTTTTCAGCAACAGCCGAATGACACGCGCTTCCGGATCCGGCAGGATCAAGCCACGCTCGGCGGTAAACACCGACTCGTGCTGCCCCTCGCGCTGGAGCACGAAAACTCGCGACAAAACGCGACCGGTGGGATCGACCTCGCCGGCCGAGATGACCAATCCATTGCCCGCATCAATGAAAACACCTTCCTCGAGCCGCCCGGCCCAGCCGGCATTGAGTGCTGCGTGCTTGATCGCGCGATAGCCATAGCGTGTGTATGGCTGCAACAAACCAAACAGCGGCAAACTGATCATCGCCAGCACCACCGCCGCGGCGATGAAGGGCGCTCCGATCCGGCGCAGCGACCAGCCGGAGTTCTCAAGCGCATCAATCTCGTTCTCACGCGACAGGGTCGCCAGCGCCGTCAGCACCGCAATACAAAACGTCGCCGGGAGTGCCAACCCGAGGTAATGCGGCACCAGGTTGAGCGCCATCCCGACAACGAGATCCAGCGGCGCGCCCTGGGTTGTGACCAGATCGATCAGCCGCAAGATGCGCTCCATGAGCAGCACTAGCAGAGTGATCAACAACGTCACCGCCATGCGCGGCACCATCCGCCAAAGCAGGTAGCGGTCGACCAGCGTGATGGCGAAGAGACGCGGGGTCATCTGGGGGTCATCTGGAGATCATCAGAGCGTCACCCCGGCCAACGTGATTGCAGATGTGCAATCAGCATCGTCGCCGCATCCGCGTCGGGTTGAACAAAGGCATCGAGACGCGGCGGCCCGGGCCAACCGGCGTCCGGAACCGACAATCCCTGGTAGGTCTTCTCGCCATGATAGCGCGGAAGAACATGAAAATGCACGTCCGCGTCGACCATCATCAACATGAGGTAATTGATCTTTTCGTATCCCACAGTGGCTTGCAGCATGGCTTCGATGGCCTTTACGGCCAAGCCAAGGTCTGCATGCCCGGCAGCATCGACCTCACCAAACGCCGCGACCGGCTGCTTGCAGACCAGCACCAGCGCGCCGAGGGTGCATTGCTGCGGGCGCAACATGACCGCCCAATGCTCGGTTTCAGCAATCCGGGTCCCGGGCCAGCCGAATTTCCGCATCGTCGCATTGGTCACGTGAAACCCCTCCCGCGGTCGCCAGTCCGACCACATATCTATGACGTGGCGCCGCTACCGGCAACCCGCGCGTCGGGCAGTCTGAAACTCAGATGCGGACCATCGGTCACTTCGCCCGTGGTGTCGATCCGGCGCTCGCGCAGGACCAGTTTCCAACCGGTTTCCTGCCGCGAGATTTCGAGCCGCCGCCATGCGCCTTCGTCATGACCGGCGCCTGGGCGCATACCGCAGGCCGGAGCGCCGATGACCGGTACCCGCCCGGCATCGGTGTCGATCCACGATAAATCGGCCCGATGGGTATGCCCGTGCAGCACCAACTCAGCGCCCTGCGTTGCAATCACCTGGCACAGCGCCGCCCGATCGGTCAGGCGTTTGCGCCAAACGGTGATCGGGGTCGGCGGGTGATGGATCAGGATGACACGGCAAAGGCCCTCGCGACCGGTCTCGGCCAACAACCGGGCCAGGTCGGCAAGCTGGGTGCCACCAACGGTGCCGGTGGCCATCGTCGGCAAGGTTGCGACTGCGCTGGACAGGCCGATCAGCGCCACCTCACCGCGTCGC
>DATLAW010000342.1:0-6066 GCA_035527255.1 Thermohalobaculum sp.
TGGCTTGAACTGCTGCGCGCCGCCGATATTCCCTGTGGCCCGATCAACCAGCTCGACGATCTGTTCGGCGACCCGCATCTGGTCTCCAGCGGGTTTTTCCAAACCCAGGAGCATCCATCCGAGGGCCCGTTACGGTTCACCCGCCACCCGCTCGATTTTGCCACCGGCCCCTCAGGAGTGGACGAACAGCCCAGCCGCCCTGCCCCGCGCATGGGCCAGCACAACGTTGAAATCCTGACCGAGGCTGGGTTGTCGGCGGCGGAAATCAGGGATCTGGAAGTCGTAGGCGCCTTGGGATGCACAAAGGAAACTTCCGAATGAAAGCAGCATTTTACGAAGCCACCGGTGCCGCAAACGATGTCTTTCGCATCGGCGAGATTGACGATCCGGTCGCGGCGGCGGGCGAGGTCGTGATCCGGGTCCATGTCCACGGCGTCAACCCGACCGATTGCAAGCGCCGCTCCGGCCGGCGGGCGAAGCTGCCGTTTCCGCGCGTCATTCCCGGCTATGATGCGGCTGGCGTGATCTCCAGCGTCGGCGCCGGGGTTGACCCCAGCCGGATCGGCGAGCGGGTTTGGGCCTGGGAATGCGCCCATCTGAAATGGGACGGCGCGGCGGCGGAAATGGTCCGGGTGAATGCCTCGCGGGCGATGCCCCTGCCCGCCAGCGCGTCATTCGACGACGGCGCATCGCTCGGCGTTCCGGCATTGACCGCGTGCCACGCGCTGATGCTCGGCGGGCCGCTACAGGGCGAGACTGCGATTGTGACCGGCGCGGCGGGTGCGGTCTGCAATTATGCCGTTCAGTTGGCCAAATGCATGGGCGCCACGGTGATCGGCGTTGTGCGCGGCGACGACGACAAGGCCGATGATGCACGCCACGCCGGTGCCGACCACATCGTCAATACCGACCACCAGTCGCTTAAAGAGGTTGTCCTCGACCTGACCAACGGCAAGGGTGCGCGCACAATGATCGATGTCGATCTGGGCGCGCATCTGGATTACGCGTGGCGGATCGTGGCCCAGAACGGCACCATTTCGTCCTTTGGCAGCGCCTCGAACCCCAAGCCGCCGCTCGATTGGGCGAAGTTCATGTACCACAATATCAAACTATGCGGCGTGGCGATCTTCGAGGTGCCGGAGGATGCCAAGCAGCGCGCGCTGGGTTTCGTTCAAGCCAGCTTGGAGGCGGGTGCGCTGTGGCACCGCTGCGACAGCCGCTACCCGCTCGATCAAATCGCCGCCGCCCATGAGCGCCAGGAGACCGGCCGTCCGCGCGGCAAGGTAATGGTCGACATTGCCTAATGCGTCACCGACCCACCAACGCCGCCATTTCCCGCCGATCCAACCCCTTCGATTCCCCCGCCGCCAGCAGGCTCTCCCAGACATCCGGCGCCAGTGGCAAGCCATTGGCCAACCGATCAATCCGCCGTTTGCGCTCCGGATCGCCCGGCACCATGACCGGCTCGGCCGGGTCGGCGGGCGTACAAGCGCGGATATGGGCGATGTATTCGCCAACCGTCGTTGCCCAGCCGTGGCCGTCATCCATCAGCTTTGGGTCCAGATAGATCGACAACATGCCGTTATGGCTGCGCTCGCTGCCACCCATCGCCGGGCCGGAGCCGGTCAGCGCGCCGGCCAGCAACTCGCAAGCCAACGCCAGACCGGAACCCTTGTGATCGCCCATCGGCGTCAATGCGCCTGGGCCCTTTCGCGGGTTATCCACCACCCCCGCGACCGCCGGGCCGTACAGCAGATCGGGGTCGCCAGACAGCGCGCCATCCGGGCCGATCAGGCTGGTCGGCGGCGCGTGCTTGCCGGAATTCCGGGCCACCAGCACCTTGCCCTCGGCCACCTGCGAGGTGGCAAAATCCAGCAGAAAGTCACCATCCGGGTTGGGCACCCCGATACAAACCGGCGCCGTTGACATCCGACGTTCAACCCCTCCGAACGGCGCCACCAGAATGCTGTTGGCAACATTGACGAAATGGATCGAGACCAACCCCTCGGAGCATGCCATCTCGGCCCAGGCCCCAATCCGCCCGATATGCCCGGCCCGGCGCAGACCAACCAGCGCGAGCCCGTTCTCGCGCGCCTTCTCGATGCCCTTCTCGACCGCCTGGCGCCCGATCACCTGGCCAAATCCATGACCGCCATCCAGCAGCGCAAATCCCGGCGCTTCCATTACCGTCTCGACCGATTTGCCAAAGACCAGGATGCCCTGCGATTCCCAGTGCAAATAACGCTGCGTCCGGATCACCCCGTGGCTGTCATGGCCGGCCAGATTGGCCCCGACCAGATTGCTGGCAATTTCCGCCGCCTCGGCCTCGCTGCCACCGGCGGCGGCAAAGATCAGCGTCAGCATCCGCGTCAACCCGTCCGCCGGAACCCTGATCTCCCGATCCATCATCGCACCCCCATTTATATCCCATGCAGGATAAGCACCCCCTGCCCCGCAACGCAAAGGTCCAAATGGTTGCCCGGGACCAATTCTTCTGCTCAAACTCGTACTCCCACCCCGAGCCGGGCCAATACACACCTGATGACCGAGTTCCGCGAATCTCCAATGCCGGGGTTGATCGCCGCCTGGCAGGCTGCGCCTCCAGTGATGCGCGGTATTCTGCTGATGTGTGTCGGCACATTGTTCTTCACCGCGATGCACGTGTTGGTGCGCTATGTGTCACCCCATGTGCCGCCACTGCAGATTGCGTTCTTCCGCAACATCTTTGGCGTGTTCGTATTCATCCCGCTGCTGTTGTCGGGTGGCGTGATGTTTTTGCGAACCGAGCGCCTAGGGCTGCACGCGGTGCGCGGGCTGCTGAATGTCGTGGCGATGCTGATGTTCTTCACCGCGCTGGCGATCACGCCGGTGGCCCGGATCACCGCACTTTCCTTCACGGCCCCGTTGTTCACCGCCGTCCTCAGCGTTGTCTTCCTGGGTGAGCGATTCCGCATCCGTCGTTGGACAGCGATCGTCCTCGGCTTCGTCGGCACGCTGATCATCCTGCGTCCGGGGACGATACCGATTGATCTGGGATCAGTTCTGGTTGTCGCCTCGTCGTCGCTCTGGGGGGTAACGCTGATCGTCATCAAGATCCTGTCGCGCACCGAATCGAGCTTCACCATCACCGCCTACATGAACGTCTTCCTCAGCGTGTTCTCGCTGGGGCCGGCGCTGTGGGTCTGGGTTACTCCGGCGCCCGAGATGTGGGTTTGGCTGATTGCAATCGGCATCCTCGGCACCATCGCCCAGCTTTGCCTGAGCCAGGCGCTGAAGGAAACCGACCCGACCGCCGTGATGCCGTTCGACTTCCTGAAGCTCGTTTGGGCGACACTGCTGGGGCTATGGGTGTTTGGAGAATTGCCCGACCTGCTCACCTGGATCGGCGCGTTCGTCGTCTTCGCCAGCGGATTCTACCTCGCATACCGCGAACATCAGGAGAGGCGTGCGGGGGCCAAACCTTGACCGTCGCCCCCTGCTCCGGTTCACCGCCTGGCGCAAGTATAGCCGCACCCTAATTGCTGCGTGCGGCAGTCTTGAAGAACCCGCCGCACATAGCCAGCGCCGCCGCAAACGCCTGCGATCCAGAATTGCCCAGGTTGGATACATTGACGGCGCCCCGCGCCGAACTCGGCATATAGAGCGTTGTCTGCGCGGCGACGAGGTCGTCGCAATCGCCAACCGTATGAGTTGACTGGCCGTCGACCCCGTCGAAGAAGAACAACACCGGCACATCGACTACCGCGGCAACGTCCCATATTCCACTCGCACTTATGCGATCGGCTCCGGTTTCGTATTTCTCGATTTGCTTGCCAGTGACGCCAACCCGGTCGCCAAGCTCTTGCGCGGTCATTCCCAGCTTTAAACGGCGCTGACGCAACCGTTTCCCAACCAAAACATCAAGTGGATGAGCCATGCTTACTCCGCCTACACCAAGCTATTTTACACCCAACTCATCGCCGTCGAATTAGACCATTGCGGTACTGCTTACCGAACACCTCTACCATAGATAGAGTATAACTACAATTTAGTTTTGATCATATTGGTTTTCATAAGAAATCATTTCGAATTTAGACTAATAACATTTCAAATTTTCAAGAAACGCGGGAAAGGCGAATTTGGTTCCCAGTTTAATAGGACTTCGGCATCCCCAACACCTTCTCGGCGATGTGGCACAGGACCAGTTGCTGGCTCACCGGCGTCAGGCGGTTGATCCAGACCTCGCGCAGCAGCCGCTCGACATGGAATTCGCGGGCATAGCCCATGCCACCATGGGTCAGAACCGCCCGCTCGCAGGCATGGTAACCGGCTTCGGCGCCAAGGTATTTGGCGGCATTTGCCTCCGGCCCGCAGGGCTGGTCGGCGTCATACAGCGCGGCAGCGCGCAGCACCATCAGCCAAGCCGCCTCCAGCTCTGCCCAACTTTGCGCCAGCGGGTGCTGGATCGCCTGGTTCTGGCCAATTCGACGCTCGAACACTTTTCGCTCGCGGGCGTATTCGCTGGCGAGGCCCAACGCCTGGCGCCCAACCCCGATGGCCTCGGCGGCGATCAGGCAGCGCTCGGGGTTCAGGCTGTCGAGGATATAGCGAAACCCCCTGCCCTCCTCACCGATTCGGTCTCCCACTGGAACCCGCAACCCGTCATAGAACACCAAATTCGAGTTGACTGCGTGGCGGCCCATTTTCGGGATCTCGCGGATCTCGACATGGGCCGGATCCAGCTCGGCGAAGAACAGCGACAGCCCCTCGGTCGGGCGGCTGGCGTCGTATGAAGCCGTCCGCGCGAGCAACACCACCCGGTGCGCCTGTTGGGCGGTCGAGGTCCAGATCTTCCGGCCGCTGATCACATAGTCACCCCCGTCGCGCCGGGCGGCAGTCGTGATCCGGGTGGTGTCGAGGCCCGCATCCGGCTCGGTCACGCCAAAACAAGTAATCAAATCCCCGGCAATGATCGGCGGCAGCCACGCTGCCTTCTGCTCGGCGCTGCCATGCTTCACAATCGCCTGCGGCCCGAAGATATTCAGATGTACCGAGCTTGCCGCCGACATGGCGCCGTGCGAGTTCGCAACTGCCTCCATCATCACGACCGCCTCGGTGACGCCGAGGCCGGAGCCGCCGAATTCCTCCGGCATCGCGACTCCCAACCATCCGCCCGCCGCCACTGCCTGGCGAAACTCATGCGGGAAGGTGGCAGTTTCGTCGCGCTCCAGCCAATAGGCGCCATCGAAGGGCTGCATCAGCCGCTGGATCGCCTCGCGGATCGCCTGCTGGTCAGAACTTAGTTCTCCCGGGATCATGCGCGTTCCTCCCGCCAACGACCTGTCGCCAGCTCCTCGATCAGCCAAAACTGTGCCATGCCGATCAGCATTGCCGCAATGGCGACGCCAAAGCCCCAATCATAGCCGCCGGTGACCTCGTACAGCCACCCGGCGATCCATGAGCCAAAGGCGCCGCCCAGTCCCATGCCGATCATCACTGCTCCGAACACCGCCCCAACCTGCCCCGGAAACAACCGTGCCGACAGGGCTGACACGATCGGCCCGCGCGACCCCATGGCGCCGCCGAACCCGAGCATAAACAACCCCACGAGCCACGGGTTCGGGCCAGAATCCAAACCGGCCAGCGCCAATATGCCAATGATCGAACTGGTAAACGTCGCGGTCGCAATCGCGCGGCGCCCAAACCGGTCGGCCAGCCAGCCCGCCCCGACAATGCCAATCAGGGCGAAAAAACTGTTAAGGCCAAAAAGAAATGTCGCCGTGATCGGCGAATACCCCGCCTCCTCCAGATACACCACCGCCTGTACCTGGATCACATAGGTCGACACGGCGGCGCTGAAGAACACCATGAACATGCCCCAGAACGGCGCCCGGGTCAGATATTGCCGCTTGATCGCCAATGGCTGCGGCCGCGGCGACAGCCGCACCACGGCCCCGGCCCCGATCCGCTTCCACGGCAGGATCAGGATCACCGCACCCAGACACAGCATGCCGATGCCCAGCACCTGATAGGCCCAACGCCAGCCATGCGCGTCGATCATCAGCCGTGACAGCGGCGCCAGCAGCA
>DATLAW010000343.1:0-3189 GCA_035527255.1 Thermohalobaculum sp.
ATACCGATGAACAACAGCCCAAATGCGACATCCACGACGCCGGTGATTGTCTTTATCGTCTTCATGTCTTCCAGGCTCCATTCGGCAAAAAATGCATCACCCGCCTGCTGAACCGCGCGATGAAGGCGCTACCGGGATCAATCTGGCAGAATCATAGCACGTCTCTGTTGGCCGCGCGATCAGCCGGTTCCATCCGAGCCAAGCCCGCGTTAGTTTGCGCCCGACTCACGAGGAACCGCCAATGACCGACGACACCAAGGCCGGTGAGGCCGAGCTTTACGCGCTGCTCGACGCCCACGGCATCGCCTATACCCATCATACCCACCCCGCCCTGTTCACCGTGGCCGACTCGCAGGCGCTGCGCGGCGCGCTGCCGGGGGGGCATGTGAAGAACATGTTCATGAAGGACAAGAAGGGGGCGATCTGGCTCGCCACCTGCCTTGAGGACCGGCAGATCCGAATCCGCGATCTGGAACGGGAAGTCGGGGCCAAGAACTTTTCATTCGGCAAGGAGGAGCTGTTGTGGGATGTCCTTGGCGTGCGTCCTGGTGCCGTCACCCCCTTCGGCCTGATCAACGACCATGCGCCGCAACAGGTGCAAGTAGCGCTTGACGCCCAGATGCTCGAGCGTGATCCGCTGAACTTCCACCCGCTGCACAACGAAGCGACGACGGCAATCTCGACGGACGGTTTTCTGAAATTCATGGCGCTGACCGGCCACCAGCCGGTTCTGGTCGATTTCGACCGGCTGGAGGCGATGGAGCGGACCCGGCAGGCGGCCGAATGATGACGGTCGGCAATTGCCGCCGCGCACCGCAGGCCCTATGTGGAGCGGTAAGTGCATGATCATCGAGGAGCGGAAATGATTGAGCTTGGCAATGGCCCTGCGGCACCTCAGGCCAACCAGGGCCCGCAGGCCGCCGATCTGGTGAAGGATACCACCGACGCCACATTCATGGCCGACGTGATCGAGGCATCGCGCGAGACGCCGGTGATCGTCGATTTCTGGGCGCCATGGTGCGGCCCCTGCAAACAGCTCGGCCCGATGCTGGAGCAGGCGGTGAAGGCCGCCAAGGGCGCTGTCCGCATGGTCAAGGTCAATGTCGACGAGAACCAGCAGGTCGCGGCCCAGCTGCGGGTGCAGTCGATCCCGGCGGTTTTCGCCTTTGCCGGCGGCCAGCCGGTCGACGCGTTCCAGGGCGCATTGCCGGCCTCGGAGGTCGCGGCTTTCGTGAAGAAACTGGCCGACATGGGCGGCGGCAACGGCCTGGACGAAGCGCTGGACCAGGCCGACGCGTTGCTGGAGACCGGCGTGGCCGCAGATGCCGCGCAAGTCTACGCCGCGGTGCTGGCCGAGGATCCGGCCAACGCCCGGGCGCTGGGTGGGCTGGCGCAGGCTCACCTCGCGGCCGGCAATATCGAACAGGCCAAGCAAACGTTGGAAATGGCGGCGCCGGAAATTGCGAACGATCCGGCCATCGTAGGCGCCCGCGCCGCCATCGAATTGGCCGAGATGACCCAAAATACCGGCGATGCGGCGCCCTTGATGACCCGACTAGAAGCTGATCCGGACGACCACCAGGCGCGCTTTGACCTTGCATTGGCGCTGCTGGCGGGCAACGATCCCGATGGGGCCGTCGAGACCCTGCTGGAATTGTTCCGCCGCGACCGCGAATGGAACGACGGCGCGGCCAAGGAGCAGCTTTTCAAGCTGTTTGACAGTTTTGGCCCGAAAGACCCGCTGACCCTGAAAGGGCGGCGGCGGTTGTCGTCGATGATCTTTGCCTGAGGCGGGGATCTTTGCTTGAGGAGAGCTGATGACGCGGCGTTTCGCCCTCGCGGACCTGCCTGAAGTCATCCCGGTTTTTCCGCTGCCGGGGGCGTTGTTGCTGCCCCGCGCCCGGCTGCCGCTGAATATATTCGAGCCGCGCTACCTGGCGATGCTGGACGACGCGCTGCGCTCGGACCACCGGCTGATCGGCATGGTGCAGCCCTTCGAGAGCGAGACACTGCCGCCAAAGCTTCATGTGATCGGTTGTGCTGGCCGGGTTACCAGCCTCAGCGAGACCGAGGACGGGCGCTACCTGATCGCGCTGAGCGGCGTCTCGCGGTTCCGCATCGGGGCCGAGCTTGATGGATTTGCCCCCTACCGCCGGGTCAGGGCCGAGTGGGCGGACTTTGCCGCCGATCTCGGTTCGGCCGATCAGGCGGCCGATTTCAAACGCAAGGAGTTCCTGGCTGTGCTCCGGCGCTATTTCAAGGCGGTGCACCTGGCCTCGGATTGGGATTCGCTCAGCGACGCCGAGCCGGAACTGCTGATCAATTCGCTGTCGATGATGTGCCCCTTCGCGATCGAGGAGAAGCAGGCGCTGCTGGAAGCCCCGCGCCTTTCCGACCGCGTCGAGACGCTGGTAGCGTTGATGCAGTTCGTCATCGCCTCGGGCGGCGACGATGACAGCCAGGTGCAATGAAATGACCGATCCCGACCCCGATTCAGCCGGCCACGAGTCTGGCCAACCCAATTCCCACAAACCCAGTCCCAAGCTGCTGGAAACCCTGGTCTGCCCGGCGACCGGAGGGCGGCTGGAATACGACGCCGAGACGGCCGAACTGATCTCGAAGACGGCGATGCTCGCTTACCCGATCCGCTCCGGCATCCCGATCATGCTGATCGACGAGGCAAGGAAGATCGACGGGTAAGGGCGTTTCTCTCAAAGGTTCTGACCGAAATGGGGCCAACGGCCTTGCTGCACTGCCCATTTGACCCTCGTCCCATGGGGGCAGGCCCGTTAGACTCCCCTTAGCGAGAAAATATCTGGGGCACATCATGGGGGCCATCAAAGGCGCACTGAGCCTTTTCGGGGGGACGCTGCGCGACCTTGCGCCGATTGTCCTGATCGTCGCCTTCTTTCAGATCGCTGTCATTCGTCAGCCGGTCGACAACCTGACCGAGATTGCCATTGGCTTCGTGTTCGTCCTGATTGGGCTGGCGATCTTCATCCGCGGGCTCGAGATGGCCCTGTTCCCGATCGGCGAGGCCTTGGCGGAGGCTTTTGTGCGCAAGGGGTCGCTTTCGTGGCTGCTGGTCTTTTCGTTTGCCTTGGGGTTCGGAACTACCGTCGCCGAGCCGGCACTGATCGCCGTCAGCAAGGAGGCATCCGAGGTGATGGTTGCCGCTGGGGAAATTGA
>DATLAW010000344.1:0-2775 GCA_035527255.1 Thermohalobaculum sp.
CGGAAACACTCCACGCCGTCCGCGATCTCCAAGTTCCGACGTTGTGGTTCTGGCCCAATGTCGACGCCGGCTCAGATCGAACAGCGAAAGCGATCCGCATGTTCCGCGAACAAAACCCCCTCAAGTTCATGCATTTCTTCCGCAATATGCCGCCGGAAGATTTCAACCGGCTTCTCGTCGGTGCCTCGGCGATTGTCGGAAATTCGTCGGCGGCGATCCGGGAATGCGCCTATCTCGGCACGCCGGCGGTGAATATTGGCTCGCGCCAGTCTGGCCGGGAGCGCGGGCCAAATGTCATCGATGTGGATTATGACCGGGGCGCGATTGGCGAGGCCGTGCGGACCCAGCTGGCACATGGCCGCTATGCGTCTTCGACGATCTATGGCGACGGAAAGGCCGGTCCCAGGATCGCCGAAGCGCTGGCGACCTGTCAGGTTGACCTAAAGACGCCGGGCAAGTGACTGGACCATCCGGAGGATCGCCAACGTCAACCAAGACGCCGGTCGTTTGGGCGCTTTTGGGGCGTCGAACCGGCGACAATCTTCAGGTAGAAGCGCTCGCCGACGCGCTTGGCTGGTCGTTCGAGCGAAAAACCCTGTCGTATCGCCGGCGGTACTTCACCTGGACACCGTTTTATGGCCGCATGAAACCATCGCTCGCTCCGCTGACCACGGCTTCGCGCACCCAGCTCGCCCCACCCTGGCCTGACCTCGTTGTGTCGATCGGCTGGCGCAGCCCACCGGTGGCCCGATGGATCGCCCAACAGGGAGGCAGCCGCCTGATCGCGATTGGCAGACCGCGCGCGCCGCTCGACTACTTTGACCTGGTGCTTACGACCCCGCAATACCGATTACCGGAGGCGGACAACCTGGTCCAGTTGGATGCTCCTGTGACGCGCCTTTCACCTGCAGCTCTGGACGCTGCGGCGGAAAAGTGGCGCGATCGTTTCGCACACCTGCCGCGTCCGTGGATCGCGGTGCTGGTGGGCGGCAACGCTGTGCCCTTCCGCCTGACCGTTGCCGCCGCCACCCGACTTGGCGCGATGGCAAATGAATTTGCCCGAGAACGGCGTGGATCGCTTTTGATAGCGACAGGCCCGCGCACACCGCCCGATGCGGCACAGGCGCTACTTTCTCGGATCGACGTCGCATCTTACCAATATCTTTGGGGGAGCGGTGACGAGAACCCGTATTTCGGCTTTCTCGCGCTTGCGGACGATCTGATTGTCACCAGCGAAAGCATTTCGATGGTCCACGAAGCGGCTCTCTCCGGCAAGCCGGTTCATCTTTTCGATGTTCCGATGATCGGCGGATGGTTCCTTCGGGGCCTGATCAAGCTCGATAAATATCTGCAAAGCAGTGCGGGCGGCATATCCGAGCGCTATCGTCGCCTGATCCACGCCGGCTGGATTTGCCCTCCGCGCGATGTCGAGGCATTCTATTCGAACCTGATCACCAGCGGTCATGCCACGCGCCTGGGAGATCCAACGCCGACGGCTGTGCGAGCGACGCAGGTCACCGACCGTGACCGTGCCGTAAGCGCAATCAGGCGGCTTCTTGCACCGATCGGTTGACCGATCAGGTTGATCAACTGGAGAGTATCCGCACCAAAGACCAGTCTTCCTGATGGCCCATCGAGACGTTTGATCAAGAGCCCAATTCAACAACCTACACCATTTGCGCTTCAGCGGCGTTTCAGACCATCGCCCACAGTGATAATGTTCGCGCAAATGGATGCCAAGGCAGAAGATATCGATTCGTTTCAGCGGGCGTTCGGCGAGGCGCTGATCGCGGCGGGAAAGCTGGACAAGTCCGGGTTCGACCGCGCGGCACGCCTTGCGAGCGGGCGCGGCGAGAATATCGCGAATGTGCTGGCCAAGCTGGGGCTGGTAAACGAGCGCGATCTGGCGGCGGCACTGGCGAAGCAGTTGAATGCACCGCTGGTCGAGCCGGTCCACCTCCCCGACACTGCGCTCGAGATCGCGCAGCTCAGCCCCAAGTTTCTGAGACAACGGCGGATCCTGCCGCTCGCCAAGACCGACGCGGGCTACGTGCTGGCGATGGCCGATCCGCTAGACGCCTATGCGCTCGATGCGTTCAAACTCGCGACCGGCGAGACACCAGTAATTTGCGTCGCCGAGCCGGGCTTGATCGAGCGCGCAATCGACCGCCTCTATGGCGAGCGGCTCGGCGGACCGGTAGACGCGTCCTCGGCGTTGGAGGCCGAAGAGGCCGAGGATATCGATGTCGAGCGCCTGAAGGATCTGGCCAGCGAGGTGCCGGTCATTCAGCTGGTGAATTCCCTGATTTCCCGGGCAGTCGAGGCCCGCGCTTCCGACATTCATATTGAACCCTTTGAGAATGAATTTCGCGTGCGCTACCGGGTCGATGGGGTATTGCAGGACAGCACCGCCCTGCCCGACCGGCTGCGCTCGGCGGTGATATCGCGCATCAAGATCATGGCCCGGCTCGATATCGCCGAGCGGCGGTTGCCGCAGGATGGCCGGGTGAAGATGATTGTACGCGGCAACTCGATCGACCTCCGGATATCGACGCTGCCGATCATGCACGGCGAGTCGGTGGTGATGCGGGTTCTCGACCGTGACAGCGTCGAGCTCGATTTCAACACCCTCGGAGTGCGTGACCCGGCCCGCGCCCGCCTGGACGATATCCTGTCGGAACCCAACGGGATATTTCTGGTGACCGGCCCGACTGGCAGCGGCAAGACCACGACCCTCTATGCAGCACTTTGCGCAATCAACAGCCCCGAGAAGAA
>DATLAW010000345.1:0-4515 GCA_035527255.1 Thermohalobaculum sp.
GGCAGGCGAATCGCCTGCGTCTTGTTGTTCATGAAGACAGATCCACGTTCCATTCACACGTCCTCCAAGCCGGCCTCATATAAGTATATACACATACTATATACCCATCGGTACGATTTCAAGCAGCAAATCGCGCATCGCCATAGCGGTTCACCGCTTGGGCGATGCGCGATAAACCCGATTGGCGGCCAAGGCCCTAGCCACCTTTCGTCGAGCGTGCCGCCGGTCGCGCACATATCGGGGCGGCCTTGGCCAGCCTCGAAGCCCAGGCCGTCAGAACCGGCAGTCGAGTCAGAACCTCATGACGTGCGCGCGCTCGAGCACCCATCGCCGCGAGTCCATCGGGATCGGCGCGCAGAGCCAATATGGCGTCGCGCCAAAGCTCCGGCCGGTCCGGATCGAGCGTTACTCCGATGCGATGCTGCACCAGATCGACGCCGATCTCACTGGTCGGGTTGCCGAGGAAAAGCGTCGCTCGGCCCGCGGCAAGAATGCCATAAATCTTCGACGGAAATATCAGCCCCTCGCAGGCTGGATCGAGACTGACCAGATGCAGATCTGGCACTGAGAGCGAATGCGCGAGGTCACCGCGATTCTGGTGGGGGCGAACCTGTATCGTGCCGGTGGGGGCCGAAGCCGCCAGCGCGCGGATCTGGTTCAACCCGACGCCACCGCCGATGAACAGCCAACGCACCCCGGGGATGTCCTGAGTGCGTCGCACCAACTCGGCAACTTTGTCTGGGATATGGGCGCGGCCGAGATTGCCAGAATAGCCAATGACGAAGTCATCCCCGAGGCCCCAATCTTCGCGCAGAGGATTTTCCGCCGGCGCTACCGGATAGATTTCGGTGCCACACCAGTTGCGGATGATGGAGACCCGGTCCAATGAACCCAGCTCGCCTCTGACACACTCAGCCATTGCCGGGCTAATCACGATATTGTCTGAAGCGGCCCTGAGAACGCCATTGCGAAGCCCACGCAACATGCGGCCAAGCGCGCCGGCTGCCAATGGCACGCCAAGGACCTTCGCCACCTCCGGATAGAGGTCGTGGTTCCAAGTGACCATCCGCGCTCCCTTGAGCCCCACCGCGAGCCGCGCCAGTACCGAGAAGAGTGGTGGATCAGTTGTTACCAGAATCACATCGCCGCGCCGCGCTTCGATCAGCAATGCGGCGAAGGCCGACCCGTAGAAGGTCAGGTATTCGAGCATACGCCCGCGCAGCCGATGCCAGAGGTGGCGCGAAGTCCACACCCGGCGGATCCGGACGCCGCCATGTTCTGCGCTCGGGGCAAGCCGCTCAGTCGAATCGTGGTATAGCATGCGGCTGGTAACGACAGTGACATCGGGCCATCCCTCGGCCGCGAGCGACTCCATGAGGTCAGTCAGAAGCTGGCTCGTTGCCGATGAATCCGGCCAGTAGAACCGATTGATGGCAATGATCCGCGGATTTGCTGGGCCATGCCCGGTCTGATCCAAACGGCGCGGCTGCAGTGAGGGGATCGTCGTGGCGTCGTTCATGCTGGTGCGGCGTTGAAAGGCGCCGCGGCGTAGGTGGCCCTGATGCCCGCTTCCAACGGGATCGAGGGCCGCCAGCCCAGCGACGTTAGTCGCTTGCAGTCTAGCATCTTGCGCGGGGTGCCCTCTGGCTTCTCGGTATCCGTCACGATGCGGCCCTCGAGTCCGACGATGCGCATGATCATTTTAGCGAGGTTGGCGATGGTTACATCGGCGCCGTAGCCAAGATTGATCGGGGCCTCGTCGGAATAGCATTGCATCACATGGACCAGTGCGTCGGCACAGTCGTCCACATGCAGAAACTCGCGTCGGGCCCTGCCGGAGCCCCAGATGACCAACTCCCGTTCGCCCCGCGCCTTGGCTTCATGCGCCTTGCGCAGCAATGCGGGAAGAACATGGTTCGACGCCAGGTCGTAATTGTCGCCCGGCCCGTAGAGATTCGTCGGCATCGCGGCAATGAAGTCACAGCCGAACTGCCGGCGATAGGCTTGACAGAGCTTGATGCCGGTGATTTTGGCAATGGCGTAGAATTCGTTGGTCGGCTCGAGCGGCCCGCCAAGAAGCGCCTGCTCAGGGATCGGCTGCGGCGCGAGCCGCGGATAGATGCAGGACGAGCCAAGAAACAGCAGCTTCTCGACATCATTTTGGTGGGCGCCGTCGATGATGTTGGCGGCAATCATCAGATTGTCATAGATAAAATGGGCCGGCAGGCTGTCATTGGCGAGAATGCCACCGACCTTTGCCGCGGCGAGAAAGATGGCGTCGGGCCGGGTCGCCGCCATCCACGCCGCCACTGCTTTCTGGTCACGCAGGTCGAGTTCGGCGCGGCCGATGGTCAGCAGCACACAGTTCTCGCGAGAGAGCCGGCGCAGGAGGGCGGCGCCTACCATACCGCGATGCCCGGCGACCCAGACGCGCTTGCCGGCGAGCGTGAATTGGGTATCAGTCACCCTGCCTCCGATTGACCCGCGGCGGGTCGGTGAGCAACGCCAAATCCGCCCGCACCATCTCGCTGACCAGTGTGTCAAAACGCGTCCGCGCGCTCCAGCCGAGCCGCTCGCGTGCCTTGGAGGCGTCGCCGAGCAAAAAATCGACCTCGGTCGGTCGGAAGTAGCGGGGATCAACCTGAATCACCGGCCGGTCGCGCCCATCAATCAGGCCAACCTCATCGACGCCTTCGCCGCGCCAACGGACCTCGGCGCCGATCTCGGCGAAGGCATGCTCGGCAAACTCCCGTACACTGTGGGATTCACCTGTCGCAAGCACGTAGTCGTCTGGCTCTGGCTGCTGCAGGATGCGCCAGATGCCATCGACATAATCTCGTGCATGACCCCAATCGCGGCAAGCGTCGAGATTGCCGATATATAGCGTTTCCTGAAGCCCGATGCTAATCGCCGCGACCGCTCGAGAGATCTTGCGGGTTACAAAGGTCTCGCCACGGAGTGGGCTCTCATGATTGAAGAGGATCCCGGTCGACGCGTGCATGCCATATGCCTCGCGGTAGTTCACCGTGATCCAGTGGGCATATAGCTTCGCTGCAGCATAGGGGGATCGCGGATGGAATGGAGTGGTTTCGCATTGTGGCGACTCGCTCGCCGAGCCATACATCTCCGACGTCGAGGCTTGGTAAAACCGCGTCTTCTCGATCAGCCCCAGCAGGCGGATGGCTTCGAGAAGCCGCAGCGTGCCTAGCGCGTCTGCGTTTGCAGTGTATTCGGCGGTCTCGAAGCTCACCTGGACGTGGCTCTGCGCCGCCAAATTGTAGATCTCGTCCGGTTGCGTTTCCTGGACGATGCGGATCAGATTGGTCGCATCAGTCATATCACCATAATGCAGGAAAAGCCGAGCCTCGGGGTCATGCGGGTCACTATAGAGATGGTCGATGCGCTCGGTGTTGAAGTTCGAGGCGCGCCGCTTTACGCCGTGTACTGTATAATCTCTCGCGAGCAGGAACTCGGCCAGATAGGCGCCGTCCTGGCCCGTGATACCAGTAATCAGCGCGGTTTTCTGGACCATGGCCCGATAGGCTTTCGGCAGGTGTGGCCGCTTGGTTCGCTTGAGATCATCGTCGCCAAAGCCGCGCTCGAGGACACATTCCGAACCGTGCAGGTGTCAAT
Organism: Thermohalobaculum sp.; assembly: GCA_035527255.1. GTDB lineage: Bacteria > Pseudomonadota > Alphaproteobacteria > Rhodobacterales > Rhodobacteraceae > Thermohalobaculum. The sequence goes on from DATLAW010000345.1 coordinate 3,634, forward strand.
TTCATCGCTCAATCTTGGGGGGCACAGCGCAAACATGCACGAGCCCACGCACAAGATTTGGCCTTGACTGCCAATAAAGAATCGCGACCCCGACAAAAACTGTTCCGAGCGCGAGGTCGCTGAAGCCGATCACGTGCTGGATAATGAACAGGCCGATCAGTGCTAGGCTGAGGGAGCCCATAATCAGGACAGCATGCAACGGTGCGACACCAGAGTCGACCAGTAGATGATGGAGGTGGCGACGATCAGCGTGCATTGGGGCATGCCCTACCCGAAGCCGCACTCCTATCACGGCGCACATATCGAGCAGCGGAAGGGCAATGAAATATACCGCTGCGACCGGTGAGAGAATACGGTATCCCTCCACCACAAGCACATAGACGAGAAAGAAGCCAAGGAAGCGTGCGCCGCTGTCTCCGAGCAAACATCTAAAGAAGCGCCCGAGCATGCCCAGATTGGCAAGCAGTATGACAATGCAGGCGATGACAACCGAAAAAGCGAGCGGCGGGAAGCCACTGGCCTGCGCGTATTCAAGATGAAAGAGACCGACACCGAGTAATGCAATCAGGAACTGGCTCAGGGCCAATCCGTCAAGCCCGTCGATCATGTTGTAGGCGTTGCTCACCGCTACATAAAGTAGGATGGTGAATGGAACCGAAAGCACGCCAAGACTGACTTCGTGGCCATCCACGGTGCCGAGCGTTTCGACGAGGTCATCCGTGATGACGACGAATGCAAGCGCGATGACGGCATCAATCAGAAGGCGCTGATGCGCTGACAGTCCTGATTGGTCGTCGAAGGTGTGGACTGCAGCGACGATCCCAAGGAGCGCCAGGATGTTATGCGCATCGGTCTCCGCATTGGCAAAGGTACCGATCCAGA
>DATLAW010000346.1:0-2958 GCA_035527255.1 Thermohalobaculum sp.
GGCCAGTGCCGCCAGCGCGATACCGCCAAGATCGACCGTGAACCGTGTCGCCGCACCCAGATACCGCGCTCCGGTCACCGGCCCGCTGATTCGGGCGGTCGCCGGGTCGGCCAGCCGGATCGCCTCGGGCCGCAGGCTGGCCCAGTTCGCGGGCCCACCCAGGCGCTGTGTCATCTCTGGTGGCAGCACGTTCGACGATCCGACGAAATCGGCAACGAACCGGGTGCGCGGCCGGTCGTAGATATCCTGTGGCGTGCCAACCTGCACCACCTTGCCCTCGTTGAACACCGCCACCCGGTCGGCCATCGACAGCGCTTCGCCCTGATCATGGGTGACGAAGACGAAGGTGATGCCCAGGGTCTCCTGCAACGCCTTCAACTCCTCCTGCATCTGCTCGCGCAGCTTCAGGTCCAGCGCCCCCAGCGGTTCGTCCAGCAGCAACACGCGGGGCTTGTTCACCAGCGCCCGCGCCAGCGCCACCCGTTGGCGCTGGCCGCCGGAAAGCTGCCCCGGCCGCCGGTCGCCGTAGCCGCCCAACTTGACCAGCTCCAGCGCCGCCTCGGCCTGTCGCCCCCGCTCGGCCCGGCCGACCTTGCGTACCATCAGCCCGTAGGCGACGTTGTCGCGGACGTTCAGATGCGGGAATAGGGCATAGTCCTGGAACACCGTATTGACGCTGCGCCGATAGGGCGGCAGGCCCTCGACCGCCTCGCCAAAGATCTCGATATGCCCGGCGCTCGGCCGCTCGAACCCGGCGATCAACCGCAGGCAGGTGGTCTTGCCCGACCCCGATGGCCCCAGCATGGCAAAGAACTCGCCCTCGGCCACCGCCAGGTCGACCGCATCAACTGCCCGCACCGCACCGAAATGGCGCGAGACTTGCTGGAACTCGACGGCTGTGGTCATGTGTGTATCCGGCCCGATCGCATCACGCCCACATCACGCCCCGGCGCAAGGCCGGGGCGTCAGAAGCGAGGACATCGCGGGTACTACCGCCCGCCGATCACTCCGATATAGTCGGAGACCCAGCGGTAATAGGGCACGCACTCGCCCTGGCTGGCGCATTTTGACACCGGCGTCTGCCAGAATTTGATCCGCTCGAAATCCTCGAAGCCGTTGGTCTTGCAACCCTCGTCGCCGAGCAACTCGTTGCCCTTGCAGGCCGCAGGAACCGACGGCACCGAGCCGAACCAGGCAGCGAGATCGCCCTGCACCTTGGGCGAAAGCGAATGCTCCATCCACATATAAGCGCAGTTCGGGTTGGCGGCCTCGGCATGCATCATCGTGGTGTCGGACCAGCCGGTGGCACCCTCGGCCGGGATCGTCGAGGCAACCGGCTGTTTCTCCGAGGCGAGGATGTTCACCTGGAACGGCCACGAGCCGGAGGCAACCACGCCCTCGTTCTTGAAGTCATCCATCTGGATGAAGGCGTCGTGCCAATAGCGCCCCACCAGTTTGCGCTGCTGGCGCAACACGTCCAGCGCCGCCTTATATTGATCCTCGTTCAGCTCGTAGGGGCTGGTGATGCCCAGTTCCGGCTGGTGCGCCATGAGGTAGTTGGCGGCGTCGGCGATGTGGATCGGGCCGTCATAGGCCTGCACCCGGCCGGCATTCGGCTTGCCGTCCGGCAAGTTCATCGGCTCGAACACCACGCTCCAGCTCTCCGGGGCGGTCGGGAATACTTTGGTGTTGTACATCAGCACGTTAGGGCCCCACTGGTAGGGCGTGCCGTAATGGGTGCCATCGACGGTGTTCCACGGCGCGTTCTGCAACCGGGGATCAACCGTTCCCCAGCTCGGGATCAGCGCAACATTGACCGGCTGAACCCGCTTGCCGGCAATTAGCCGCAGCGAGGCATCGCCCGAGGCGGTGACCAGATCGAAGCCGCCCTCGTTCATCAGCGCCACCATCTCGTCCGAGGTGTTGGCGGTCTTGACGTTGACCTTGCAGCTGGTCGCCGCCTCGAACGAGGTCACCCAGTCATAGCCGGCATCGGTCTCGCCGCGCTCGATATAGCCGGGCCAGGCGACAATATTGACCTGACCTTCGCCAGCGCCAAGGCTTGTCAGCATCTCGGCTGAGGTAGCTGGGCTGGCAAGGAAAAGCGTTAGCACTGAGGCCGCGCATGTAGCCAAAATAGTTCTCATCGGTTTCTCCCTGAATAGTCTGATTTTGGCACCGGCACGCCTGCACTCCGCCAACTTGCATCACTATGTGGCGGCGTCCAAAATTTTCGCGAACCGGCATCCCCCAACCGGGTGCCTTGGCGCGAGGATATCGCCACCCACGGCGGTTTTCCAAGACAATTTTGCGGAGAACGTTGAAGCACGCTCGGTGCGGGCCATGAAGAGCACCTGGTCGGGGTGGACCAACGGCCACGCTGGTATGGCCCAGCATCGGATCTGGCGCCGTATTCAATTGGTCGTTGTGATGGCCTTAGCCGAGACGGCATCAGCGCCGGGCAAGCAGGTCCGGTTGTCAGCCCAGACTTCCGCTGAGATATTCGCGTGCCTTGCGGGTCTTTATCACGCAGTTCTCGAACTCATTAACCTGCTGCTGTATCTTCGCCGCAGCGAGCAGGCTCGCGGCTTTACTCCATGCGACCGTGCCACTGAGACCATTGACTTCTGCGTGGTTTAATTCCCGGTAACCGGCATCAAGCCCATTCGCACACTGACCAGCACGGCCAACATCGCCCGGCTCCTGCGAGCAGGCGGCCAGCAGGAAGATTGAGAACAGGGAGAGGTAGGCGGCTCTCATAAGGGGCATATCACGCTCTATCGTTGACTGACATTGAGTGATCCTCGATCAGTGAACGCCACTTTAACGCGCCTCGCGGGAAAGTTAAACAGTCGATAATCTCATCGGATCGAACGCCCGTGCGGGGGAAGTTTCAGGGCTTGTGCTCGGCTGCTTCCAACAGGATTGCCTTCTCGCGATTGAGCTGCTGCTCGATTT
>DATLAW010000347.1:0-9948 GCA_035527255.1 Thermohalobaculum sp.
TGTTTTGGCGCGATCATCGACGAGCTCGACAACGGCGGGCCTGAGGCAATGCTCCACGATCTGCTACAATGGGATATCTCGAAGGGGCCTGATCCACGGAAAACGATCCGAACAACCGACGTTCAGGCGCGAATGTCGGCAATGCGTCGGATAACCTCCCCCGCATGAACGGCCGGACGCCCGTAGGTGCCGCTATACGCCTCTCATGGAGATCGGTCTCGCCGGCAATTTGTACGATTGGGTCACGCTTTAGCCCCGACAGCGACGTTCTGCTGATGTTCATAGTATCGCGAAAGCATCAGAAATCGGCCTTGGGGTTCTTTCCCAGCCACGCGGTCTCTCAAAGGGGTAAATCAGGACATGGCATATGCCCCATCAAGGCCACGGCCCACGAGCCGATCAAACAGGCCGGATACATATGAGCGACTTCCGCTATCCAGTGCATACCCGCTTGCGAACAGCAGCCGGTCCATACATTTGTGCCAATAAGCGACCTGCGGCTATGCCCTCGACGCCTGTAGATTGCTCGGAGTGCTACTGCTAGGCTCCAACAGGGAGGATTATGATGGAACGCCGTCTCGCCGCCATACTTGCCGCAGACGTCGTGGGCTATTCGCGTCTGATGAGCAAAGATGAGACCGGAACGCATGCAGCGTTAAAGGCCTGTGAGTTGGAGGTGATTAACCCAACGGTTCGCAAACATAATGGACGCGTTTTCAAGCGAATGGGGGACGGCTTCCTCGTCGAGTTCGCAAGCGCGGTGGACGTCGTTGAGTGCGCGCTTTCTTGGCAGGACCAGTTGCTCGCGAAAGAGGGCGAGCCGTTGATGTTCCGCATGGGTATAAATCTGGGTGAGGTCATTATCGATGCGGATGACGTTTATGGCGATGGCGTAAACATTGCGGCACGGCTGGAAGCGCTGGCACAGCCAGGCTGCATTGCGCTGTCGGATGACGCTTATCGCCAGATCAAGGATCGTCTCGACGTCAAATTTCATGACCTGGGGGATCAAGAGGTCAAGAACATTCCGCAACCAGTTCATGTTTGGGAATGGCAGTGCAAACGGGCCCTTCCGCGCCGGTTACAGAAATCCAAATTGCAGGAACCCAATAAGCCGTCAATCATTCTATTGCCATTTCGAAACCTGAGCGGCGACGAACAGCAGGATTTTTTGGCTGAGGGATTGCGCATCGACATTCAAAACGCACTGACCAAGGTGTCGGGGATATTTCTGATTGCGGCGGGGGCCGCGAATGCGCTTCGAGGTGTCACCCCCGAAGACGCGAGCGCCGGAGTTGGGGTTCGATATGTCTTGCAGGGCAGCATAAGGACGGCGGGAAATCGCGTTCGTGTGGCAGCCGAGTTAACCGACGCTGCCGCAAACGAAGTTGTTTGGGCTGAGCAGTTCGATCGTATCTTGGATGATTCCTTTGAGCTTCAAGATGAGATTACCGCGAGGGTCCTTACGGCCATGAATGTCAAATTTGTGGCGGGGGAGCAGGCCAAGGTTTGGCATAGAACGCTCAAGGATCCCAAGGCACTGGAGATCTTCTACAAGGGTATCCATGCGTTCTTCAGGATGGATCGGGACGAGATGGTGAGGGCCCGGCAGCAATTCGAGACGGTTGCGAAAATGCACCCTGAAGTGTCGACGGGCGCGACATGGGTTGCCTTGACCCATTGGTTCGATATCCAGAGAGGCTGGGCACAATCACTGGCGACGTCAAGGGATCTTGCTGGTCAATTCGCCGAGACGGCTGCGGCGATGGAAGACACCGACGGCCAGGCTCATACCGTGCTAAGCCATGTGCATTTGATGAACCGAAATTATGACGAGGCATTGGCCGCCGGACGTGGGGCGATTGCCAACCGCCCGGCCTGTGCCAACGCCAACGGCTTTTATGCCAACGTTCTGCATTATTGTGGCGAGCACGACGAAGCGATCCGACACATTAATTTGGCCATGCGCTACCAGCCCCTTCATCCACCTTTCTTTAAAAATATCCTCGCCGCTGCATACTTGGCAAAGAACGAGCTAGCTTTCGCGATATCAACCGCCAAACAGACGATCGAATTGGCCCCCACAGACATTTTGGCAAGGGTCATCCTGACAAGTGCCTATGTGAGGTCGGACCGACAGGATCTGGCCAAAGAGATCGCTGCCGAGATCGAAAATCTGGATCCCTCGTTCTCGGTCACACGCTTCGCCGATACGCAATATTACAAGAGCGCCGAGTTCCTTGAGCAATTCACCACAGAGCTTCGGTCAGCAGGTTTGCCGGACGGAAAGCAGCCCTGAACGGCGGTTTACTCAATCTGCCTGTAGGCAATTCAAAGTAAGGTCCGAGTTGGGTCAACAATACGCATTCGCGACCACTCCAAATCAGGTCGGTCATTGGGCGGTAATACACAAATAAAATCAACGTTCTACCGGCATTACCTCACACTTTAAATCCCTTGAAAATATCCCATATCTTCTGCATCGGTGGCAGCCGCTTTCGCGGGCAGCCACATTCTTCCACCAACAGAAAAGGAGAACCCAGTAATGAAAGAAAATCACGACTATTTGTGGGGCGCTGACGCTATCGCCAAGGCCCTAGGCGTGTCCGAACGGCAAGCCTACTACCTTCTGGAGAAAGGCCGTATTCTTGGCCAAAAGGTTGGTGCCCGATGGGTCGTCTCGCGGGCCGAACTTGACGAGTTCATGCGTTGCGATGCGTGAGTGCCTAAGCGGAGGGCGTGAGGCTTTTCGGTCTCGGAGCGCTCGGGCGATGTAATTTGGAGCCTCTCACTCAACGGTGACGACCTCTGGCACCCTCCAAAGGCGGTCAATTGTTAGCAATTATATAGTTATATATTCAAATTCAACGACAATAATATGAAAATGTACCGGTAAAAATGAACTCATGATCAAAATCATTTAAGTTTCAGGGTAAAATCAATTTACACCTGCGGAAATTGAGCACCACCACTTCAACTTGAAGTAGTTTCAATTAGCAATCGGTTGCACCTTGGCAATTTTTTTGTCTACGACACTGCGGTAGAATTAGGACGTCATCATCTGACCAACAGATCGGTGGCATGTGTGTGTATGTATGCGTTCACCGAGTTGTTTATGGTGGCCGTTCCGCGCGATCGGGACGGCCACCGCGGTTCGCGGCCAAATCACAAAATTCATCGATCACCCCATCAGAGCACGATCCATGATCTCCGGTTCATGGCTCCAGCTCTATCCGCGCGACTTCAGCCCGCCTGAAGGCAACGCTTCACCAACAACTCGGCGATCTGCACGGCGTTCAGCGCCGCGCCTTTGCGCAGGTTGTCGGAAACGCACCACAGGCTGATGGCGTTCTCGGCGGTGATGTCGTCGCGGATCCGGCTGACAAAGGTGGCGTACTCGCCGACGCATTCGATCGGGGTCGTGTAGCCACCGTCCTCACGCTTGTCGATGACGATGACACCGGGCGCCTCGCGCAGGATCTCACGCACCTCGTCGGCCGACAGCGGCTCGTCGAATTCGATATTCACCGCCTCGGAATGGCCGACAAACACCGGCACCCGGACGCAGGTGGCATGCACCTTGATCTTAGGATCTACGATCTTCTTGGTCTCGGCGACCATCTTCCATTCCTCGGTGGTGGCGCCGTCATCCATGAAGTCACCGATATGGGGAATGACGTTGAAGGCGATCTGCTTGGGAAACTTTCGCGGCGGAAATTCCTGACCGGGTATGAACTTGCCCTTGGTCTGGTTCCACAGCTCCTCCATCGCCACCTTGCCGGCGCCGGAGACCGACTGGTAGGTAGCGACCACCACCCGCTTGATCCGCGCCCGGTCGTGCAACGGCTTCAGCGCCAGCACCATCTGTGCTGTCGAGCAGTTCGGGTTGGCGATGATGTTGCGCTTGGCGTAGCCCATGATCGCGTCCGGGTTCACTTCCGGCACGATCAGCGGGATGTCAAAGTCGTAGCGGTATAGCGACGAGTTATCGATCACCACGCAACCGGCCTTCGCCGCCAGCGGCCCATATTTCTTGGTCGGCTCCGAGCCGATGGCGAACAGCGCAATGTCGGTGCCGGTGAAGTCGTAGGTGTCGAGGTCCTTGGTCTTCAGGGTCTTGTCGCCGTAGCTGCACTCGGTGCCCATCGATTTGCGCGAAGCCAGCGCAACAACTTCGCTGGCGGGAAACGCCCGCTCGGCCAGAATGTTCAACATCTCGCGGCCCACATTCCCCGTGGCGCCGACGACGGCGACTTTGTAACCCATCTTGGTGGTCCTTGAATTTGCATGTTTTCAGAACGGCGGGGTTTAGCGGGTTTTGATGATGAGGGGAATAGGGCGAATCCCGGGATATTCGCTGCTGTGAACGCTCACCCCAACGCCCTTCTATACCCCACCGCCTCAGCCACATGCACCTTGCGCACGCCGTCCGAGCCCTCCAAGTCGGCCAATGTCCGCGCCAGCCGCAGCACCCGGTGGTAGCCGCGCGCAGTGAAGCGGAGCTTTTCGGAGGCGGCGCGCAGTACCTCCATGCCGGGGGCGTCCGGGGTGGCAAAACGTTCGAGGATTTCGCCCTCCAGCTCGGAGTTGGTCAGCCGGCTGCCGTTCATCCGCTCGGTCTGCACGGCGCGGGCCTCGACCACCCGGCGGCCGATCTTGGCCGAGTTCTCGCCATGTGACGGCAGGCTCAGCATGTCCGGTGTCACCGGGGGCACCTCGATGCGAATGTCGAAGCGGTCGATCAGCGGGCCGGACAGCCGCGCCGTGTAGTCGGTGCCGCAGCGCGGCGCCCGTGAGCAGGCCCGCGACGGATCGGTCAGGTAGCCGCAGCGGCAGGGGTTCATGGCAGCGGCCAGCAGGAAGCGGGCCGGGTAGCGCACATGCGCCGTGGCCCGCGCCACTACCACCTCGCCGGTCTCGATCGGTTGGCGCAGCGATTCCAGCACCGGGCGGGCAAACTCCGGCAACTCGTCGAGGAACAACACGCCGCGATGGGCCAGCGAAATCTGACCCGGCTTGGAGTCGCGTCCGCCACCGATCATCGCCGGCATCGAGGCCGAGTGGTGCGGCGCCCGGTAGGGTCGCTCCTTGAAGATGGTGCCGTCGCCGGGCTGGGCCGCAAGCGAATAGATCGTCGAGACTTCCAGCGCCTCCTCCGGCGACAGCGGCGGCATGATCCCGGTCAGCCGTGACGCCAGCATCGACTTGCCCGCACCCGGCTCGCCGACCATCAAAATGTGGTGCCCTCCGGCGGCGGCAACCTCCAGCGCCCGGCGGGCGTTCTCCTGGCCCTTCACGTCGACCAGATCGGCGTGGGATCGCCGCGCGGTGACCGGACCCGGCTCCGGCGGGGTCAGGGCCTTGCGGCCCGCAAAGTGGTTGACCAGATCGATCAGCGAGGCCGGGGCCAGAACCTCCGTTGCCCCGACCCAGGCCGCCTCGCAGCCACAGGCCCGCGGGCAGATCAGCCCCTTGCCCTGGGCGGCGGCGGCGATGGCGGCTGGCAGCGCCCCCTGCACCGCCCGGATCTCGCCGTCCAGGCTCAGCTCGCCCAGGGCCACATGGGCGTCGATCTCCTCGGCCGGGATCAGGCCCAGCGCCGCCATCAGCGCCAGCGCGATCGGCAGGTCATAATGCGACCCGGCCTTCGGCAGGTCGGCGGGCGACAGGTTGATGGTGATCCGCTGCGGCGGCATGGCGAGGCCAATGGCGGTCAGCGCCGCCCGGACCCGCTCGCGCGATTCCGAGACCGCCTTGTCTGGCAAGCCAACAACATTGAAGGCATGCAGCCCCGGCGTCAGCGCACACTGCACCTCGACCGGCTGCGCCTCGACCGGCTGCGCCTTGACGCCGAGGAACGCCACCGTATGCGCCCGGGTGACCATGCTGCTCCCCAAAAATTGATGAAAATGGTAGGTAAATGGTAGGTAACAGGGCGCCGGGTTCGGTTAAGGTCGGGTTAACCGTGAGCCGCCCGCGTCAACCACCGGAGAAATTCATGCGCAAATCTGCAATTTTGATCGCCGCTGTCCTGGCCTCGACACCAGCCCTCGCTGGCCCCGCCGACGTGCTGAAGGTCGAAGCCCGCCCCACTGACGGCGGTTGGCGCTTCGATGTCACCGTCGCGCATGCCGACACCGGTTGGGAGCACTACGCCGACGCCTGGCGGGTGGTCGGTCCGGACGGCACGGTCTATGGCACCCGCACCCTGCTGCACCCCCATGTCGGCGAGCAGCCGTTCACCCGCTCGCTCTCCGGGGTGGCGATCCCGGAGGGCGTCGCGGCGGTCACGGTCGAGGCCCATGACCTTGTGCATGGCTGGGGTGGAGCGACGGTCGAGGTCATGCTGGCGCAGTGAATTCCGGCAGCAGACCCCGGTCGATCGTCAGGCATTCCGCCCGGTCAGAAACCGCCAACCGGCGCCCAGCGCCAGCACGATCAGGATCCAGCCTTTTTTGAGGAACAGTAACGCCATGACCAGGAACCCGGTCTTGGCCAGCACCTTGCCGGCAATCAGCCCGCCAATGCCGACTGCCGCCAAAGTATCGATCGATGGGTCAAAGTCCGCATAGCGCGAGCCGTCGCGAAAGCTCGCCAGCGCCAGAACGTCCGGTAACGCTGCCTCGACATCCGGCAGCGCGTCCATGTCGGCGATGAAATTCATCACCAGCACGCCCTTCCGGCCCAGCACCCGCATGTTGTAGTTGAGGGTGTTGACCTCGCTGTCGCCAAACTTCAGCTCCTTGGCCCAGTGCAGCCGCCTGCCGACCGGGTCGTAATGCGGCGCCGCCGCCCAGCCGATCAGTTCAATGGTCTCGTAGCCGTTCTCGGCGAGCCACTGGTTTCCTGCTTTGGTGTCGCTGCGCAGTTCAGCCAACAGGTCGTCGTAGTCGACCTCATCGGCGTCTTCGTCCGAGACATAGCCAAGTTCGTCCCAGGTTATCTCGACCGCCCAGCTACCGGCGTCCAGGGGTGTGATGTCGGCGGGGAAGATCATACCGAGGGGAAGCTCCTCGTCAGGCGGGTTGCCCCAGCCCTCGGACAGCACCTTCTCGGCGTGCTCCGGGCCGAGGAAGTAATAGCCCTCGGGGACCTGAAGTTCGGCAAAACCGCCGGTGAGGGCGATCTTCCCCTGCTTGTAGTCAAGGCTTTCAAGGAAACTGCGCTCGTCGCCAGCTTCCATACCGGCCAACTGGGGAAACATCTCGGCGAATGTCTTGGCGCCGGCGGTCGGAGCAGAAAGGATAAAGGCGGTCAGGGCGAGTGCAAGCAGCTGACGGATCATGGAGAAAGTCTCCCGCAAGGATTTGGATCAATAGAATCGAGATAAAATTATGAAGACAAAGGTCTAGAGAGAAAACTTAATTTATTGGATTATCTATTGCGGATCGGATTTAGCGACGTTTTAGCAACGCCCGGCAGATCGCGAAACTGGCGATCGCCAGCCACAGGACCTCGATCACGATGGCGCCTGGGTTGGGCCGGAAATACAATGAAATCAACAACAAGACCGACCCGGCGGCATTGACGATGTGGAACGGAAACCCCTCCGGATCGACCCGTTTCAGCGAGACCGCCAGATAGGCGCCGCAGATCATCAGCGAGCCGATGACGCCGAGGAAATCGAGGAAGGTGAAGTCGTTCCACATCGCCTGACCCCCGGTATCGCCGATAGCGTTTTGGCGGTGCTGAGCTACACCCGCGCCGCCAGCGCGGCGATGATGGCATCGCCCATGCCGCTGGTCGAGACAGCCTTCCCGCCCGCCGCCTGGCCCAGATCGGCGGTCCGCACACCGCTCGCCAGGACGTCCTGGACAGCACCCTCCAGCATATCGGCGTCGGCCCCGAGGTTGAACGAATAGCGCAACGCCATGGCGAACGACAGGATGCAGGCGATCGGGTTGGCCTTGCCCTGCCCGGTGATGTCCGGGGCCGAGCCATGCACCGGCTCGTACAGTGCCTTGGGCCGCCCATTGGCCATCGGTGCGCCGAGGCTAGCCGAGGGCAGCATCCCCAGCGACCCGGTCAGCATCGCGGCGCAATCGGACAGGATATCGCCGAACAGGTTGTCGGTGACGATCACATCGAACTGCTTTGGCGCCCGGACCAGCTGCATGGCGCCATTGTCGGCGTACATGTGGCTCAGCTCGACATCCGGGTACTCGTTGGCGTGGACGTACTCGACCTCCTCGCGCCACAGGATGCCGGCCTCCATCACATTGGCCTTCTCCATCGAGCAGACCCGGTTGTCGCGCTTGCGGGCCAGCTCGAAGGCCGAACGGGCGACGCGGCGGATCTCCTCGGTGGTGTAGCGGTGGGTGTTGATGCCGACGCGGGTGCCATCATTCAGCACAGTGATGCCGCGCGGCTCGCCGAAATACATGCCGGAGGTCAGCTCGCGGACGATCATGATATCGAGCCCGGCGACGATCTCGCGCTTCAGCGAGGACGCATCCGCCAGCGCGTCAAAGCACTGCGCCGGGCGCAGGTTGGCGAAAAGGTCCATCTCCTTGCGCAGCCGCAGCAAGCCACGCTCCGGCTTCAGCGCGAAGGGCAGGTCGTCATAGGCTGGCCCGCCGCAGGCGCCGAGCAGCACCGCGTCAACTTCCTGCGCCTTGGCCATGGTCGCATCAGCCAGTGGCACGCCGTGGACGTCATAGGCGGCACCGCCGACCAGATCCTCCTCGACCTCGAAATCGAGCCCCCGGTTGGCGCCGAGCCAGGTGATGACCTTGCGCACCTCGGCCATCACCTCGGCGCCAATACCGTCGCCCGGCAGGATCAGGAGTTTCATCGTGGCTTTTTGCTGGGCGCTCATATCGTGGGATTCCTCCGCTTAAGATTTGCCCGCCTTTTGCGCGATTGTCGGAGGGAGATCAAGATGGGGATTGGCGGGGTAGGGGTGCGCTAAGTGTCAGGGGTTTGCACGGCGGCCGGGTGCATGTCGCTGGAGGCCCGCAAGGTCTGCAACCTCGAGCGAAAGGCAGGGCGCCTGGGTGCGGGGCCGTGTTACCTGATTGGAGATCAGCCGAAGGGATAGGATTGGCGCCCTAAGGCGTGCCCGAGCAGCATCCGTCAATCGGAGATCGTGGATAGTGTTCTAGAGAGCCGTGCGCACAGCCAGAGCGTCATTGTCGTGGAGAAAGAGATCATATCCAAAATTGTTCAAATGGGACTTGAGATCAGCATATTTGCTCTCGGATAGATTAATCACCTCAAAATTAATTAATCGCGGTCGCGTTTGTGCAACGTCTGAAGCATAGATTACCTGATCGTCGAAACCTTCGGCATCGATCTGCAGGACGTCAATCTGATTTGGAAAGTCGTGACGTTCCAGTAACGCGGCCAGCGACAGCGATTCCACCGTGAACTCCTCAATCGCAGAGTCCACATTTATGCTTTTATCCAAGTATTGCGTGAGCCAATTGCGCACAAACTCGCGATTGGTTGAAGTAACGCCGGTTGGCGCCCGATAAGCGGGCCAGCCTAAAGCATAGGGGACTGAAATTTTGTCCCATACCTTCTCACTGATGCAGAATAATCTGAGGCTGGAATTTGGGCCAACGGCGCCATTGAATACATTCGCGTTATCGTGAAAGCTGTAGTTTGATTTCAGATACGGCAAAAGCTGCTTTTGAGGCTCAACCAGGATCAAATTTGTGCGATCTTTATACTCCCTGACGAAATCGTAGAGAGGATCATTAATTGCCCCGTCATTCGCCCCGACCTGTACAATCTTTAATGTTGAAACACTGGAAAGCAAAGCCGCCAACGAGCTATGGAATGCCGAATAAATTTCTTTCTTTTCGCTAGAGCGTTATCCATCTATTCCGGCTCATATCCTGCGGCGGTGAAGTAGTTTTTGCATTCGTCCGGGGTGAAGGCGCCGAGGATCTCACCGACCTTGTTCCAGAGCGCCTCCTTTGTTCGGGCGGCAGCCTTGCGCAT
>DATLAW010000348.1:0-46259 GCA_035527255.1 Thermohalobaculum sp.
TTTGGCGCGAAGCTCTCGACGGACCGACCAGTGAAATCCCGGCGGCGATGAAAGACGGCAACGGCACCATTGTCGAGCGGCTTCTCGGCGTTGGATCGGACACCCCGGGGTATTTCGATGTGGTTTTCGGCTCGATCGATATCATGCAGAATCTCATAACCCGCAGCCGAATTGCTGGCGAGCCACCCGACATCATGCTGACCCCAAAATCGAATGGCATCGGGCTGCTCGATTTCAACCGCTCCGGCGAGGCGATCGAGGAAGGACGCCGCTGCGTTCACCGAATGCTTCCCGCCCTGAGGGAAGTGCTGCGACTGCCGCCAACCGCCCTTTGAACAATCTCCAGGTCCAAGCTCGGCATTCCATCGCCCATTTGATGTTTTGTCTGCGGGCTTCCCCGGCCCTCGCATTCGGATAGAATTGGGTCATGGACACCGCGACCAAAACACCTAAACCCCTTGCCCCCGGCCCCGGCGGCCAGGTGATCGTTGCCCGATATGGCCGCGATCTGGAAGATTTCACCGTGGGCGATGTCTACGAGCACCGCCCCGGCCGCACCCTGACCGCCGCCGACAACATCCAGTTCAGTCTGCTGACGATGAACCGCCACCCGGCCCATTGCGACGATGCCTTCGCGGCCAAAACCCAATTCGGCCAGGCGCTGGTCAACTCGACCCTGACGCTGGCCATCGTCACCGGATTGACGGTCGACGATGTCAGCGCCCGGGCAATTGCCAATCTGGGCTGGCGCGAGGTCAAACTCACCGCACCAGTTTTTGTCGGCGACACGCTTTATGCCCGAACCAAGGTGCTGGAAGCTCGCCCCTCGAAATCGCGCCGCGGCGAGGGCGTGGTGACCACCCACACCCAAGGCTACAAACAGGACGGCACGGTCGTGCTCAGCTTCGAGCGCATCAGCCTGGTCCATATGCGCGGCCACGGGCCGCAGAATTGAGCGAGGATCCCAATGAACAAGCAATCCGACATCCTGAGCCAGACGGCGAAACCCGAGGCCCCGATCAGCGATCGCCTTGCCGCCTTTGCCGTGGAATTGCAGCACGACGCGATCCCGCCAGACGTCCGCATTCGCGCCGCCCACCACATGCTGGACGCGGCAGGCATTGCGCTCGCCTCGACCCGTTATGACTTCGCCCACAAGACCCTGGCCGGTCTGCAGGCGCTCGGCAGCGCCGGCGATGTGCCGGTACTCGGCCTGCCCGCCAGGATGAACCCGCGCGATGCGGCGACGATGAACGGCTTCCTGTGCCACGGCCTTGACTATGACGACACCCACATCTCCGGCATCATCCACCCCACCGCCAGCGTCATGCCCGCCGTGCTGTCCGCCGCCGCCATGACCGGCACCAGCGGACGCGAGATGCTGACGGCCTATGTCGTCGGCATCGAGACCGCGACCCGGATCGGCATCTGCGCCAAAAGCGCCTTCCACCAGGTCGGCTTTCACCCCACCGGCATCGTCGGCATCTTCGGCTGTGTGCTGGCGGCCGGGCGGCTGATGGGGTTGAGCGTCGCCCAACTGGCCCACGCTCAGGGGCTGGTGGTATCGATGGCCGGCGGCTCGATGGAATTCCTTGCCGACGGCGCCTGGAACAAACGCTTCCACCCCGGCTGGGCCGCGTCCTCCGCATTGACCGCCGTATCACTGGCCCGCGAGGGCTTTGTCGGCGCCACCAAACCCTATGACGGCCGCTTCGGGCTGTTCAACATCTACGGCGGCAAATACACCGACTGGATCGATCTCAGCGGCATCTCGGCGGGCTTCGGCTCGGTGTGGGAGCTGATGCAGACCGCGATCAAACCGTTCCCCGCCTGCCACTTCACCCATGCCGCCATCGACGCCGGGCTGGCACTGCGCGACCGCTGCCCCGCCGCGCAGATCGAGCGGATCGAGGTCAGGGTGCCCCAGCAGGTTTTCGGAACCATCTGCGATCCCGTCGCTGCCAAGCGCCGCCCGACCAACGATTACGACGCCAAGTTCTCGGTGCAGTATCTGGTCGGCACCGCGTTGGTGCATGGCCGCCTTGGCCTGGCCGAGCTCGAGCAGGAATACCTGACCGACCCCGCAACCCTCGCCCTCGCCGACCGCACCGATTGCGCCGCCTTCGGGGATGGCCCGTTCCCGGCGGCTTACTCGGGCGCCGTGAAGATCACGCTGAAGGACGGCTCGGTCCATGAGCACTCCGAGCTGGTCAACCGGGGCGCCGCCGACCGCCCCCTCAGCAATGCCGAAATCGTCACCAAATACCGCGCCAATGCGGCGCTGTGGGCCGGACCCGCCAAGGTGGCCACGATGGAGGCGTCCTTGCTGGCCCTCGACCAGACCCCACGCGGGCCCGACGCCTTCGCCCCATTCTGTAGCGCCTAAAATGGATCCTGAAGCCGAACGCATGATCCTCGACAGCGTCGAGCGATTCCTGGACCGCGATGTCGCTCCCTACGCCCAAAAACTCGAAGCCGCCGACACCTACCCCGAAGATATCGTCGAGCGGATGAAGGAGCTCGGCCTGTTCGGCGCCGTGATCCCCGAGGCATATGGCGGCCTCGGCCTGCCGCCCTCGACCTACGCCAAGATCATCGAGCGGATCGCCCGGGTGTGGATGTCGGTCTCCGGCATCATCAACTCGCACCTGATCATGGCCCATATCGTCGCCAAGATGGGCACCGACGAGCAAAAGCAGCACTTCCTGCCCCGCTTCGCCACCGGCGAGGTGCGCGGCGGACTGGCCCTGACCGAACCGGATTGCGGCACTGATCTGCAGGCGATCCGCACCCACGCCAAGGTGGACGGCAACGACTATGTGGTCAACGGCACCAAGACCTGGATATCGAACGGCATCCACGGCAGCGCCTTCGCCCTGCTGGTGAAAACCGACCCCCAGGCCAAACCCCGCCACAAGGGCATGAGCCTGTTCATCGCCGAGAAGGGCGACGGCTTCCGGGCCTCCAAAAAGCTGGAAAAGCTGGGCTACAAGGGCATCGACACCGCTGAATTGCTGTTCGAGGATTTCCGCGTGCCCGGCTTAAATCTGATCGGTGGGATCGGCAATGGCATGAAAGCCGCCATCTCCGGGCTTGAACTTGGCCGGGTGAACGTCGCCGCCCGCGGCGTCGGCGTCGCTCAGGCGGCACTGGACGAGGCGGTCAAATACGCCCAACAGCGCAAGACCTTCGGCAAACCGATCCACGAGCATCAGGCGATCGGCCTGAAGCTCGGCGACATGGCGACCCGGGTCGAGGCGGCGCGCCTGCTCACTGAAAAGGCGGCCCAGGCGCTCGATCGCGGCGAGCGCTGCGACTACGAGGCCGGCATGGCCAAACTGTTTGCGTCCGAAGCAGCGATGGAAAACGCCGCCGAAGCCATGCGAATCCATGGCGGCTATGGCTACTCGAAGGAATTCATCGTCGAGCGGCTGTACCGCGATGCACCCCTGCTGTGCATCGGCGAGGGCACCAACGAGATGCAACGCCTGCTGATCGCCAAGCGCCTGATCGAGCGGAACCCGATTTGACCCTCCCCCTGACCGGCGTTACCGTCCTCGCCGTCGAGCAATACGGTGCCGGGCCGTTCGGGACCATGCTGCTGGCCGACCTCGGGGCCGAGGTGATCAAGATCGAAAACCCGACGGACGGTGGCGACATGGCCCGCGCCGTCGGCCCGCATTTCCTGCCCGACGGCTCCAGCCAATTCTTCCATGCCTTCAACCGCAACAAAAGATCGCTGACCCTGAACCTGAAAACCGCCGAGGGGCGCGAGATCTTCCACCAGTTGGTCACTGAGGCCGACGCGGTGCTGAACAACCTGCGCGGCGACCTGCCCGCAACGTTGGGGCTGGACTACGCAACGCTCGGTCCGGTCAACCCGGCCATCGTTTGCGCCCATCTCTCGGCCTATGGCCGCGACGGCCCGCGCAAAACTTGGCCCGGCTACGACTACCTGATGCAGGCCGAGGCCGGCTACCTGTCGCTGACCGGCGAGCCGGACGGCCCCCCTGCCCGTTTCGGCCTCTCCGTCGTCGATATGATGACCGGCCTGATGGCCGCCTTCGCGCTCGCCAGCGGCGTGATCGGCGCGCGGGCCAGCGGCAAGGGCATGGACCTCGACACGTCGCTGTTCGACACCGGACTGCACAACCTCAGCTACCTTGCCACCTGGTACCTGAATTCAGGCGTCAACCAGGGCCGCGAGCCGCGTTCGGCGCATCCCTCGCTGACCCCTTCGCAGCTCTATCGCACCAGCGATGGCTGGCTGTTCGTGATGTGCAACAAGGAGAAGTTCTGGCCAATCCTGGCTGATGCTCTCGGCCACCCCGAATGGTCCACCGACCCACGCTTCGCCAGCTTCAAAGCCCGGCTGGAACACCGGGCCGAGGTGACTGAGATGCTGGATGCCGTGCTGATGCAGCGCACCACTGACGCCTGGCTCGAACTCCTGCGCGGCATCGCCCCGGTCGCACCCGTCAACGATGTGGCAGCGGCGCTGGAGAACCCCTTCGTCGCCGACCAGAACCGGATCGCCGGTTTCACCGGGCCGGACGGGACCGAGTTGCTGCGCATGTTGGCCGGGCCGGTCCGGGTCGCGAGGGCTGAACAGCCGACAAAGGCCGGGCCAACGCTGGGCGCCGATACCGGCAAGATTCTGCGCCGCTTAGGCCTCAGTGATACCGAAATCGAGGCGCTGCGCAGCAAAGGGGTGGTCTAGTGGATAGAATCTGACGGTTCGAACCCTGCGGCGATTTCAGACTATTAAAAAAATCACATGATACCAATGAGCTATCCATTTATCGGCGCGGACTCTTCCGTTTGATTTCAACCACTAGGTCATAACCACACCGCCTGTCGTCTCATTCTGACTGGCCTTGCATGTGTCCATGCGCTCGGGCATGGCGTCGGGCACGGTGATTTGGAATCGTGTGGAATATGCACGTTAAAGAACTTGTGAGCGTCAGGCAAAGTTTGCTAGATGACGGTCGGGCATTCTCATGATGGAAGTGACGAGCATATGAGCGAAGTAAAAGCTCCCAAAAAAGCTGCGGCTGAGCCAAAGAAGTCCGAGGCAAAGAACACTGAGGTAAAGAAGACGGAATCTGCGCAACCTACAGCAGTTTCTGAAACTACTTCGGCTGATAAGTCTGCAGATAAATCGGCAGATAAGGCGGGTGCGTCGCCCAAATCTGCATCTCAATCGTCTATTAGTCATTTCTCAAGCGTGTCGACGCCAGAATACCGTGCCGGCTGGAATAGTATATTTGGCGGTGCGGAAGCTGCCAAAAAGCCAAAGTCGAAGACAAAAAAAGCAGACGACTTTCCCGATCACTTTGCGATCATTGATCAAGATATCGATCCAGAACTGCGAAATTTGTTGTATAAGGCGTTCACAAAACAGGCTAAAAACCAAGGGCTTAGTCCGGCTAAGATCAAAAAATTAGCCAGCATTGAATATAGCATTAATTGCAAGGTCAGAAAAAACTCGGGCTCATGATTCATACTGCTAAATGATTAGCTCGTCCGGCATCCACATTATCGGGTCCTGAAGCGGCTTGCGCTAAAGCGTGATGGCGGCTCGCTTTCCGCGCGCGCCTTCAGGTCAACCCAAGAATTGCGAAACCGCCCGGCGCGCCCTACTCCCGCTCGCCGGGAAACAGCAACACCCCCGCCACCACCACATTGAACGCCGCGATCAGCAGGAACGGCAGCGCATAGCCGCCCGAGATTTCGATCAGCCCCCAGAACACCGGCGCCGACAGCATCCAGCCGATCGACAGGAACGAAAACGCCCGGCCGTTCATCTCCGCCAGATCCGCGTCGTCGACTTTGAAACTCATCGCGGTGACGAAGACCGAGTTCCAGCATTGCCCGGAGATGCCGCAAGCCATCGCCAGCGGGATCAGCAGCCACGTCGGGCTATCGCTGTCGATGGTCAGCAGCGCCAGCAGCGTGACCACGGTCATCATCGCGATCCCGGCCAGCACGGCCTGGGCATTGCCCGTGCGATCACACAACCAACCCAATGCAGGCCGTCCGAACAGCGCCGTCAGGTGCAGGTTCGAGGCAAATATTCCTGCCGCCACCGGTGACAGCCCGGCGACCTCCAGCAGGTACAGGTACGAGAAGAACGTCACCGCCGTCTGGGTGATGGCAAAGGCCAGCCCGGCACCCCACAGAAACCGCAAATGCGGCGGCACATGATACCGCGCCCGCAGCCCGCGCCACGAGAAATCCGACTGCGCGATCACCCGCACCCGGCCCTCGCTGCCCAGCCGGAACAGCGGGCGGGCAACAAAGGTAAACACCACCGCCGCGAACAGCGTCGCCGCGACGGACAATACCCCTGCCCGCCACCCGGCATAGATCATCAACGGCGGCAAGGCCCGCCCGATCAGCGCCGCCGCCGCCGGCACCGAGGAATGCCGGATCGCCAGGAATAATCCGCGCCGCGACCGCTCGGCGCTCTGGGTCACCAACGTCATGCCGATAGCACCCTGCGGCCCATAGGCGAGGCCGAACAGGAACGCCGACAGCATGGTAGCGCTCCACACCGCCGCCAGGTTAAACAACACCGCACACCCCATCGCGGCCAGCACCAGCGCAATCGCCCCCATGCCGCCGAAGCGCCCGACCAACCGGCCGGTCGAGGGGCTGGAGAAGAACGTGCCGAGGAAGATGAAACTGACCGCCAGCCCAAAATCGCGCTCGTTCAGCCCGGTCTCGCTGGCCAGTTCCGGCGCTAGCAGCGTATAGCTCCAGAACCCGACCGCCGCCGCCCCTTGCGTCATCGAGGCGCCGAACAGCACTCCTAGGGCGCTGGGTTTTGGAATGCTGGCGGGCGATATCATCAGGGTGATTGTCTCATGGCTTCGCGCCCGGCTTGGGCCTGTGCTAGCCTATACCTGAACGCCCGCCGCTTAAGGGGGAAACCGCCAAGGCCAAAAGGGTATCATAATGGTGATTGCCGAACTCGATCCACGACCGCAACCCGAAACCCACGGCCTCTCGACTGAGATCGCCGAATGGACCGCGACCTGCCCGGCGCCGTCCCCGCGCGCGCTGGCCTGGGCCAGGCACGCTCTGCTCGACTGGCTCGGCGTCACCATCGCTGGTTCGCGTGAGCCCCTGTCGGCGATCCTGCGCGACGAGCTGGCCCAAGGCACCGGGTCCTGCACCCTGATCGGCGCCGGAGCCAGCACAGATCTCCACAACGCCGCCCTGATCAACGGCACCGCCGGCCATGCCCTCGACTACGACGACGTCGCCCGCGAGATGGAGGGCCACCCGACCAGCCCAGTCGCCCCCGCCGTGATCGCTCTGGCCGAGCACATCGGCGCCAGTGGTGCGGCCGTCCTCGATGCGCTGATCGTCGGCGTCGAGGTCGAGAACGCCCTCGGCCTGATGACCCAGGGCGCCCACTACGCCGCCGGGTTCCACGCCACCGGCACCATCGGCAGCCTCGGCGCGGCGATGGCCTGTGCCCGGCTGTTGAGACTGGACACGGCCCAAACCGCCGCCGCCCTCGGCATCGCCGCCTCGCAAGCCGCCGCCCTGAAGTGCAATTTTGGCACCATGGTCAAGCCGTTCCATGCCGGCAAGGCGGCGGCCAACGGCCTGCTGGCCGCCCGTCTGGCAGCAGGCGGCTTCACCGCCAACCCAGACGCAATCGAGGCGCCGCAGGGCTTCATGGCCACCCAAAGCCCGAATTTCCAGCCAACCCCGTTCCGGCCAAACCCCACTGCCCCGCTTTGGATCGAGCGCACCCTCTTCAAATACCATGCCGCCTGCTATTCGACCCACGCCACCATCGACGCGGTTGGCCAGCTCCGCCGTGACCACGCGCTTCAGCTTGCCGATATGGCCGCGCTCACCCTGACCGTCAGCCCGCGCCACCTCAACGTCTGCAATATCCCGGAGCCGGAAACCGGCCTGCAAATGAAATTCTCGCTTCGCCACCTCGCGGCCATGGCCCTGGACGGCGCCGCGACCAGCGCGCTCACAACCTACTCCGACACCAACGCCAACGACCCCCGCTATATCGCCGCCCGGCGCAAGGTGACCGTGGTTGCCGAGCCGAACCGTGACCGCATGGTGACCCATGTCGAAATCACCCTGACCGATGGCCGCCGCCTGATGGCCGAGGTTGATGTCGGCCAGCCCGCGAACAACCTCCCTGACCAATGGCAACGCCTCGCGACCAAATTCACCGCCATAGCTGCCCCGATGGTTGGCCCGGACCGCGCCGCCGACCTCACCGCCCAGATCGGCACCATCGAGCGGACCGACGATATCCACGCCCTGATGGCATTGGCCCGTTGACCATCCCCTCCGCCGCCCAATACACCGTTCAGCGAAACCGAGGGGAACAACCATGACCTGGACCGGACGGCTCGACCATATCCACATCACTGCTGCTGCCCGCGGCGCCATGCGCCCCCTCGACGAAGCGCTCCTTGTCGCCGGCAAGGGCATCGAGGGCGACCGCTATACCCTCGGCACCGGCACCTATTCGATCAAGCCGGAACCCGGCCGGCAGGTCACCTTGATCGAGGCTGAGGCGCTGGAAGCATTGGCGCGTGACGAGGGCATCATGCTCGCCCCACACGAACACCGGCGCAACCTCACCGTCTCGGGCGTGCCCCTGAACCACCTGGTCGGGCGGCAGTTCCGGGTCGGCGAGGTGCTGCTCGAAGGCGCCCGGCTGAATGTCCCCTGCAAATACCTGGAACTGGTCACCGGCAAAACCGTATACGCGCCGCTGCTCAACCGCTCCGGCCTCAACTGCATCATCGTCGAGGGCGGCACTATCCGCCCCGGCGACGCCCTAATCCCCGCCTGACAGGAACACCCATGACCCTCTCGAACCTGCCCAAGATCGACGCCGACCGCCTGTGGCGCCGCCAGACCGAGATGGACACGCTTGGCGCGACACCAGCAGGCGGCGTCCACCGCCTCTCCCTCGGGGCCGAAGACATCGAGGCCCACCGGCGCCTCGCCAACTGGGCGGTGGCGCGCGGTTGGACCGTCGAACTCGACGATATCGGCAACATGTTCCTGCGCCGCCCCGGCACCGATCCGGCCCTACCGCCGGTCGCCAGCGGATCGCACACCGACAGCCAGCCGATGGCCGGGCGCTTCGACGGCATGTTCGGCGTGCTCGCCGCCTTCGAGGCGCTGGAAACCATCGATGATGCCGGCATCGAGACCCGCCACCCGATCGAGATCGCCATCTGGAACAACGAGGAAGGCCCGCGCTTCACCCCCGCCTGCATGGGCTCGGCCGCCTATGCCGGGGTCCAGCCGCTGGAGAAAATGCGTGCCGTTGCCGACCCCGACGGCATCACCATGGGCCAATGCGTCGACGACCTGAAGGCCGCCATTCCCGGCGCCGGGCACCGCCCACTCGGTCAGCCCTTCGCCGCCTTCATCGAGGCCCATATCGAGCAAGGCATCACGCTTGAGGGCAACGGCAACACCATCGGCGTGGTCACCGGCATGCAGGGCTACCGCCGCTTCCGGGTCGAAATCACCGGCCAGGACGCCCACTCCGGCACCACCCCGCGTTCGCGCCGCAAAGACGCCTTCGTGGCGGCAACCGAGATGGCGGTGGCGCTCCGCGCCGCCTTCATTGACGACACTGACACCATGCGCTTCACCATCGGCCGCTTCGAAGTGCTGCCCGGCGGCATCTCCGTGGTCCCCGGAAAAGTCATCTTCACCATCGACATGCGCCACCCACTGTCGGCAACCCTTGCCAGCGAAGGCAACCGGATCGCCAACATATGCGACGCCCTCAAAGGCCCGTGCGAAGTCACCGTCACCGAATTCATCAACTCCGCCTCGATGGAGTTCCCAATGGATATCCGAGACCGCATCGCCGCCGCCGCCGCCGCGCGCGGCTATCCGACCCAACCGATCTTCTCCGCCGCCAGCCACGACGCCCGCCACATCTCACGCCTCGGCCCTGCCGGCATGATCTTCATCCCCTGCCTCGACGGCATCAGCCACAACGAGGCTGAAAGCGCCACAAAAGACGACTGCGCCGCAGCAGCCCAAGTAATCTCGGACGTCCTCATCGAACTGGCCCTGTAGGGTGGGGCTTCACCCCACCATCTAAACCTAGCCGCATGCGTGGCGGGGTAAACCCCGCCCTACTCTCCACCCCACCCAACGAGACCAAATGACCAACAAATGAAGATCATCCGCACCGACCGCGAGCTTGAAACCCCCCATGTCGACGTCACCCTCCGCGCCGCAGGCCACACCCTCGTCCTTCTCCCCGACGGCATCGCCGAGGACGACCTTATCGCGCAAGTCCGCGCCGCCGACCTGCTGCTGATGTGCTACACCCCGATCACTGCCCGGGTCATCGCCGCCGCCGACCGCCTGAAGGGCATTGTCAAATACGGCGTCGGCATCGACGCCATCGACATCCCCGCCGCCCGGGCGCGCGGCATCGCCGTCGTGAACATCCCCGAATACGCCGAGGAAACCGTCGCCGAGGGCGCCTTCGCCCTGATGATCGCGCTGGCCAAAAAACTGATACCCCTGCAACGCCAGATGCAGTCCGAAGGCTGGACCTGGCCGGAGGCACGTTGGCTGGCCTCCGACATTGCCGGCAAAACCGTCGGCCTGGTCGGTGCGGGCAAAATCGGCCGCAGCATGGCCCGGATGGCCGGTGCCGGTTTCCGGGCGCGGGTGCTTGGGTACGACCCGCATGTCCCGGCCGCGCAGATGCAGGCGGCAGGCATCGAGAAATGCACCGACCTCCACACCATGCTCGCCGCCAGCGATTTCGTGTCCATCCACAGCGTCCTCAACCCCGACACCCACCACCTTATCGGCGCGGCCGAAATCGCCGCGATGAAGCCTACCGCATTCCTGATCAACGTCTCACGCGGCGCCATCATCGACGAGACGGCCCTGCTGGCAGCCCTGCAACGCGGCACTATCGCCGGGGCCGGCCTCGATGTGTTCAGCCAGGAACCGCTGGCGAAGATCGGCCACCCCCACAGCCGCCTGTTCGAAATGCCGAACGTCCTCCTGTCGCCGCACCTGACCTTCTACACCGCCGAGGCCATGCGCAGGCTGGAGGACGAGACTCTGGAACGGTGTTTCGAGATATTGGAAGGGCGTGAGGTGCTGGTGAAGTCGGGGGATCCGAGGTTACGGTAGGGTGGGTTCTCCGAGCCCACCATTCTCGACGTCGCACAAATGATGATGGGTTTAGCGAATCCATACCCCATCAACCACCCCTCGCGCCCATTCATCCGATGCCGCCATCGCACCAAGATGCGCCCTGCGGTTTTCTTAACTAATTCGGGTCGAGTCGGGAGCACTCCCATAACGCCCCTAAAACACCCCA
This sequence comes from Thermohalobaculum sp., assembly GCA_035527255.1. Classification (GTDB taxonomy): domain Bacteria; phylum Pseudomonadota; class Alphaproteobacteria; order Rhodobacterales; family Rhodobacteraceae; genus Thermohalobaculum. The sequence continues at coordinate 11,372 of DATLAW010000348.1, forward strand.
ATAACACCCCCAAAACACCCCTGATGGAATCCCAGCCCAAACCGGTTAACGCCGCCGCTTTTGCGCCTACGCATCTCCTGCGATCACCTTCATTACCGCAGTGTGATCCGCCTTGCCTCCCAGCGCCTCCTCCGCCCGCGCATAAAGCCCCGCACAAGCTGCCAGTCCCGGCGCATCGACCGCCATATCGCCGGCCAAGGCGTGTGCCATCCGCAAATCCTTGGCCATTAATTCCATAGTGAAACCAGCGGCATACTTGCCGTTGTTGACCTGTTGCTTCAGTTTCACCTCGGTCGCATTGCTTCGCCCGGTCGAGACGTTGAACACATCCGCCATCACATCCGGATCAAGCCCAAAGCGCTTGCCGATCAGAACCGCCTCGCAAGCCGCCGCCAGCCCCGACGCCGAGAGGTAATTATTCAACACCTTCATCGCGTGCCCGGACCCTAAACCACCGGTACGAAACACCTTTCCCATTGCAGCCAACGCCGGCTCAACCCGATCGATCACCGCCACCTCACCCCCCGCCATGATCGTCAGCGTCCCCAACTCCGCCCGCCAGACGCCACCAGAAACCGGCGCATCGACCAGATGAATCCCAGTCCCCGCCAACTCCTCCGCAAGCCCGGTCGTCTCCAGCGGATAGGAGGTGCTCATATCCACCAGCACCGCCCCCGGCGCCATCGCCGCCGCCAAACCGCCCTGCCCCAGAACCGCGTCCCGGACGATTTTTCCGTTTGGCAACATGGTGATAACCAATGCCGCACCCGCAACCACATCGGCCGGACTAGCCGCCACCGTGACCCCCTCGCGCCCAACAAACGGCGCCAACGCCACGGGTCTGGTGTCGTATATCCGCACCGGCCAACCCGCCGCCGCCAGACAGGTCACCATTGGCACCCCCATCATCCCGATGCCGACAAAGCCGACGGTGAGTTTTCCGCTCATACCTACCTCCCATCATCATGCTGGGGATTTGTGTAGCGCCGTATGGCGCGTTTCGCCAGCACCATGCTAAGGCATTGCCCAACCAACCCTTCCCCAATCAGGAACCCCGCCCCTATGGAGCTGATCTGGATCCCGATCTCGATCCTCGCCGCCCTGATGCAGGCGGTGCGCACGGCGGCACAAAAGTCGCTGAACGCCAAGCTGTCGACCTGGATGACGACCTATGTGCGTTCGCTGTTCGGGCTACCGTTTTCGATCGTCTATCTATGGGTGGTGATGCGCTACGAGGGCCTGGGCTGGCCCGAATTCGACGCCCATTACATCGTCTATTGCTTCGGCGCTGCGGCGGTTCAGGTCATTGCCACATACCTGCTTATCTGGTTGTTCCAAATGCGAAATTTCGCCGTCGGCACGATGCTGTCGAAGACCGATGTGATGCAGGCGGCAATCATTGGCGCGCTGCTGTTCTCCGAGGCGATCAGCGCTGTCGGATGGGCCGCCATCGTGATCACCGTCGCCGGCGTAATTGCCATCTCGATCGGCCGGGTCGGCCTCGGCAAACTCGGCACCGGCGAGATGACGCTGGCACAGGCGCTGGTGGCAAAACCGACGCTGATTGGGCTGGCAACCGGGTTTTTCTTCTGCCTCAGCTACCTGTTTCTGCGCGAGGCCAGCCTCGGCCTCGCGCAGGGTGGGTTCCTCTACCGTGCCGCCTGGACCGTGGTGATTGTCGGCACCATGCAGGTGGCCGTGGTTGGCGGCTGGCTGGCCGCGACCGAACCCAGTGCCTTCCGCCGCCTGCCAGCCGTCATCTGGCCGTGCCTGTTCATCGGCCTGACCAGCGCCATCGGCTCGATCGGCTGGTTCACCGCGATGACGTTGCAGAACGCCTCGTACGTGAAAGCAGTCGGCCAGATCGAAGTCGTCTTCACCCTGACAATCTCGGCGCTGTATTTCCGCGAGACCATCAACCGCTTGGAATTGTTCGGCATTGCAGTCATTGTCTCCGGCGTGTTGCTGTTCCTGTTCTGAGGGCCCATGACCGAGTTTGACCTGACCGACCGCGATGCCTTCCGCCACTGGACCCCGGTGACGATCCGCTATTCCGACCAAGACGCGATGGCACATGTGAACAATACCGCACTCGCGACCTATATCGAGGCGGCGCGCACCAGCTTCATCTACCAACTGATCCAGAAAAGCGGTGCCGTCGGGATGGAGTTCATCCTCGCCCGGCTGGTGATCGATTACCGGCGCGAGTTGCACTACCCCGGAACGGTCGATGTTGGCGCCCGGTTGATCCGGGTCGGCAACAAGTCGCTGACCACCGGCTACGGCGTCTTCAAGGAAGGTGCCTGCTACGCCACCAGCGAATGCGTCAATGTTTTCTATGACATAACCACACGCAAGACGGCGGTGCCATCCGAAAACATCCGCGCCGCGTTGATGGCTGAGCAGCAGCAATAGCCCCCTAAGCGACAACTGTCGCGCGCACCTCGGCCGTAGCGGCACCGCATTCCTTCTGGAACTGGAAGAATTCCTTCTCGGTCATCTCGACCATCATATCGACACCGTCTTCGCCATCCTCGCGGCCCTGCACCTCGCCGTGGCCGTATAACCACGAGATCGCCTTGCCCGCGCTATGGGCGAGGCGAAGCGTGAAGATGATCCGGCGTGGGAACAGCCTGGTCTCAATATGGGCCAGCAACGCGTCGATGCCTTCGCCGGTCACCGCCGAACCGGCCACCACGCTTTCACTGCGCGCGGCATTGGTGAGGGCAGCCTGGTGTTCGGCCGGGTCCAGCAGATCAATCTTGTTGCGAAGTTCGATCATCTCCTCCAGGCGCTGCTGACGTACGCCAAGCTCGGACAGAACCGCCAGCACGTCGCGGTTTTGCTCATGGCTGCGCGGATGGGCGATGTCGCGGACATGGACGATCAGGTCCGCCTCCAGCACTTCCTCCAGCGTCGCCCGAAACGAGGCAACCAGTTGGGTCGGCAGATCGGAGATGAACCCCACCGTATCGGACACGATCGCGTTGCGCCCTGATGGCAGGGTTATCTGGCGCATTGTCGGGTCGAGGGTTGCGAAAAGCATGTCCTCGGCCAGCACATTCGCATCGGTCAGCCGGTTGAACAGGGTCGATTTGCCGGCATTGGTATAGCCGACCAGCGCCACCAGCGGCTCCTGCATCTTTTTGCGCGCGGCGCGGTGCAGCGCGCGGGTGCGGACCACCTTTTCCAGTTGGCGCTTCAGGTGCTGAATCTTGTCGTCGATGGCGCGACGATCAGACTCGATCTGGGTTTCACCAGGACCGCCGACCGAACCGGTGCCGCCGCGTTGCCGCTCAAGGTGGGTCCAGCTCCGCACCAGGCGGCTTTTCTGATAGGTCAGATGGGCGAGATCGACCTGCAATACGCCCTCACGGGTCTGGGCACGTTCGCCGAAGATCTCGAGAATTAGCCCGGTGCGGTCGAGTACCTTCAGCTTCCAGGCCCGCTCGAGATTGCGCTGCTGGACCGGGCTCAGGTCGTCATTCACGACCACCACGTCGACCTCAGCCGCAGTGAACGCCGCCGAAAGTTCGATGATCTTGCCGCTGCCGATCATTGTCGCCGGATTGGCTCGCGCTATCGGCACGATGACACTGCCGACAAGTTCTACATCGATCGCGCGCACCAGCGAGCACGCCTCATCATGCGCGTCGGTCGGATCCGACGCGCCGCGTGCTTTCTGGACCGGATGGACGAGATAGACCCGGGTCGTCAACTGACCCCAACCTGATCTTCCCTCATGCTTCCTCGGTACCGTCGAAGAGGCTAAAGGGTTGCGCCGGCATTACGGTGGAAATCGCATGCTTGTAGACGAGCTGTGATTGCCCGTCCCGACGCAGCAGAACGCAAAAATTGTCAAACCAGGTGATCACGCCCTGCAGCTTGACCCCGTTCACCAGAAAGACGGTAACTGGGACTTTTTGCTTGCGGACATGATTGAGAAAAGCGTCTTGAAGGTTTTGTTTGCTTTCGCCGGCCATTTTTTTGCCTGTTCTTTTTATGTTCGTTTGCGAAGTGAGCGGGCTTCTCCCGGACTCACAGTGTAGACACTGATGGTTTGCCGCGTAATTTTCCAGTGTTTTTTGTGCGGATGCTGAATTGCTGCCATGTGTCGGTGTTAAATAATGAAATTACCGCAAGTGTCTCGATTCGGCCGAGCACCATCGTGATGGCGAGAATCACCCGTTGCGATTCGCTGAGCCGACTGAAGTCGATCTCGCCCGGGGTGACCATGGCGAAAGCCGGCCCGGTATTCGAGATCGATGCGATCGCGGCGACCAGCGAATTCTCGAAGGTCAGGCCTGTAAAGGTCAGCGCGAATACTGCGACGAAGATCGCCATGATATAGAGCATGACGAAAGCCCAGGCGAGAAACGCCCCCTCGCTGAGGTTGCCGCGCAGCCGCGTGCCAGTTGCCAAAACGCTGTTGGGTTGGGCAATTCTCTCAAGCTCGCGGTAGCCGTGACGCAGCAACGCATAACCACGCACCAGCTTGATGCCGCCCGCCGTGGTCGCGGCACCGCCGCCGATGGCGCAGAGCCCGAGCAGAATCAGCCCGGGGTTTGCAAGACCGCTCCAGTCCAGCGCGCCTTCCCATGACGCGCTTTGGAATCCAGTGGTTGTGAGGAAGGAAAGACTGGTGAACATAACACCCCATATCGCTTGCGGTGCCTCGGAGACCCGGTCACCCAGGTCGATAGTCAGTGCCCCAAACCAGTGGCGCAGGAACAGCGCCAAGCTAGCCGAAATGACCAGCAGTGCCATCAGTTTCAACTCCGAGTCGCGGTACCAGTGCCGGGCCGTATCGGACCGGCGGGCCTCGACATAGGTTAGTCTTGTCGCGGCAAGGACCATGAAAAGTGCGGCCGCCAGTTCAACCGGAAAACTGGGATTGGCAGCGAGCCCGTTCGCATAGGGCGAGACGCCGCTGGTCGAGACAATCGCCATCGCGTGCACTGCCGCCGCCAACCCACTTTGCCCCATGGCTGAGAACAATAGCGCCAAGACGGCGGTCAGCGCCGCGTAGACTGGCAGGACGGCGCGTAGTGTCCTGGCGAGACGCTCGTCCAGTCGCGCCATCGAAGCCTCCCGCCAAACTGCTGTTCGACCACCCTGCGCCATCGATTTTCCCGGCAAAACTCCACCCGACTGCGTTCTTGGTTGCCGCGAGACGCCAGAGTTGTGGGCAACAACCTCGAAGCCGCCAAGATTGCGCGGCGCCAGAATCGCGAAAGCGGCGACCAGCGTCAGCAATCCGCCAAACCAGGCCACCATGCCGCGCCACAGATGGATCGCCTCGGGCACCCTCTCGGGCTCGGCGTAGACAGTTCCTCCGGTGGTGGTGAAGGCACTTACCATCTCGAACCAGGCACCCCAAGCGCCGAGATAAGGAGTCCTTAGCCACAGTGGCGCGCCGGCGAATAGCGGTACCAACAACCAACACACAACCAGATCGCGCAGCTCAGTGCGCGCGACGTCGTTCCGCCCACGGGCACCTAGTGCCATGGCCAGCGTGGCACTGGCGAAACCGGTGAAGATGGCACAGTAGAGAAAACTCCGGGCGCTGAACCAATCGCGGTAGATCAGGCCGAACAGTGCCGGTCCGAGCATTGCCAGCGCCAGGACGCCGAGACACAACGGAAACACCGGTATGCGGAGCAATTTCATTCTGGCCTCGTCAGAAGAATTCCGGGCTGACCCGGAACATTTGCTCGACCTGATGTACGGCGGCGCGCACCGCAAACATCACCATGATGTCGCCAACTTGTATGACCGTGTCGCCCTGCGGCATCTTCAACTTGTCCGCGCTTTGCACCGCGCCGATGATCGAGCCAGTCGGAAAACTGATGTCGCGTATCCTCTTGCCGGCAATCGGAGAGGTAGCCATCACCTGCGCCTCGATCACCTCGCCCTCGCCCTTGCCGATAGAATAAACCGCCCGCACCCGGCCGCGTCGGACATGGCGCAGGATCGTCGATACCGTAACGGCGCGAGGGTTGATCAAAGCGTTGACCCCGAGCGGTCCGGCGATGCGCTCGAAGGTCGGATCGTTGGTTAGCGCAATCGAAATCGGGCAACCCGCCTGCCCGGCCAGCGCACAAGATAGCAGATTGGTGCGGTCGTCGTCGGTCAGCGCGACAATGGCATCGGCCTCGGAAATCCCGGCTTCAGACAGAAGCTGCGCGTTCAGGGCGTCGCCGTTCAGCACGATGGTTCGCTTAAGATTGTCGGCGGCGAATTCCGCCCGTGCCCGATCGCGTTCGATCATCTTGCAACGCAATTTGGGCATGCTTTCGATCTGTCGCGCCACCCGCAATCCAATATTCCCAGCACCGATCACAACAATGCGCTGGGCCGACAGATTCTTGCGGCCGAATATCTCGATGGTCCGGTTAAGGTCGGCGTGCGCGGCGAGAAAATAGACATCGTCGCCGGGGTACAGTTGGTCGTCACCATGGGTGACCCAGACCTTATCGTCACGCCGAACCGCGACAACGATCGCGCGGAGCGTCGAGAACAATTCACTCAGCTGACGCAGCGGCGTATTGATGACCGGGCAGTCATCGTCGAGTTTGATCCCGACGAAGTCGACGGCGCCGCCGAGGAACGGCTCGATCTCGAAGGCGGCGGTCGAGGCGAGCCGCCGCATCGTCAGTTTTGCAACCTCGACCTCGGGCGAAATAATCACATCGATCGGCAAGTGGTCGCGCCGGAAAAGGTCGCTGTACTCCGCCTCCAGATAGCTGTCGGCCCGAATCCGGGCGATTTTGGTCGGCACTTCGAAGACCGAATGTGCAACCTGACAGGCAACCATGTTGACCTCGTCCATCGAGGTCGCCGCGATCAGCATGTCGGTGTCGCGTGCGCCAGCGCGCGCCAGTACATCCGGATGTGATGCAAACCCGACCACGCCCGAGACATCCAGCGCATTGGTTACGTTGCGCACAAGCTGGGCGTTGTTGTCGATGATGGTAACCGCGTTGCCCTCGTCTGACAAATGTCGCGCGATCTGGGATCCAACTTGCCCGGCGCCGCAGACAATCATCTTCATGGATTACCCCCCCAAGGATTTCCCCCCGAAGAACACGGACGGGAGCCGCGAAGGCCGGAATGGCGGCTGCCGACTATGGTCAGGCGTACGGACGAGGTCAATTCAGATCGTCCGCCGAAACCCTCTCAGCGTCGGCGGCATCGTGATCGACAATCGCAATTCGCACGCCCCCGCGCGACGTCGTGACAACGCCGAGAAGCTTGAGTTTGCGATGTAAGGCTGAGCGTTCCATGCCGACAAAGCTCGCAGTACGCGAGATGTTGCCGCCGAACCGGTTGATTTGGGCAATCAGATATTCTCGCTCGAACGATTCTCGCGCGTCGCGCAGCGGTAAACTCGCGACCATGCCCATGACCCCGCCCAGCCCGTGGTCGCCAGTTTCCAATCCGGAGCCGCCAGGCAATTCGTCCGCATCGATCTCGGCGCTGTCGCTGCCCATGATCAGCACCTGTTCCATCATGTTGCGCAACTGGCGGACGTTGCCCGGCAAATCGCGGGTCTGCAATGCAGCCATGGCTCCGGGGCTGAGTGTGCGGCGCGCCAAACCTTGTTCGCGCGCGAACATCTCTAGGAACATATTCGCCAATTCGGGTATATCCTCACGGCGGCGGTCGAGCGACGGCACTTCGATTGGCACAACGTTCAACCGGTGAAACAAGTCCTCACGGAACCGGCCTTCCTCGATGGCACGTTGCAGGTCCCGGTTTGACGCACTTATCACCCGCACATCGACCCTGACCGTCGTGGTGCCCCCGAGCCTTGTAAATGCCTGATCGACCAACACCCGCAAGATCTTTGACTGCGTGCCATGCGGCATGTCGCCAACTTCGTCGATAAACAGGGTACCGCCATGCGCGCGCTCAAAGACGCCGGCCTGAGTTGGGCGGGTCGGGTCTTCGCGGCCAAACAGCACCTCCTCCATTCGGTCTGACTCGATTGAAGCGGCATTGACGACGACAAAAGGCTGCCCGTTGCGCTCGGAATGCTCATGAATGTAGCGCGCGGCAACCTCCTTGCCGGTGCCTGGACCGCCGGTCAGCAGCACCCTGCTGCCGCCACGCGCGACTCGTTGAAGCTTATTACGGAGCGCGTTGGCCGCAGGCGACGAGCCGACAAGGTTGCCGCCTGATGCCTCGGTCGCGCGCAGCCTTGTATTCTCGCGCCGCAGCCTGTTGGCCTCAAGCGCGCGCGCCACCACCACCATCAACTGGTTCATGTTAAACGGTTTTTCTATGAAGTCATAGGCGCCCTGCTGGACCGCCGCGACCGCAACTTCGATATTGCCGTGGCCCGAGATGATGACGATCGGGATGCCGGGATTATCGCGTTTGACTGACTTCAGGATCTCGATGCCGTCCATCCGGCTACCCTGGAGCCAGATGTCGAGGATGATCAGATCGGGCGCCGCCACCTCGATTGCTGCGAACGTGCTATCCGCGTCATCCGCGGTCCGGGCGGAATGGCCCTCGTCTCTAAGTAGATCGGATATGATGTTGCGGATGTCGGCTTCGTCATCGACAATTAGAATGTCAGCCATCGGGTCTCCTGCTCTCAATCCCACTCATCTCGGCGGGTTCTTCCAATTCCGTCGGTGTGTCTGCACCTGGAATTCGGGTTCTGGTCGTCGGCTTTGGCAACCGTAACGCCACCTGGGCGCCGTCGAACCCGGATGTCTCTGGAGCATCACTCAACGTCAACTCTCCACCATGCTGTTCGACGATCTTCTTAACGATGGCAAGCCCCAGCCCAGAGCCCTTCTTGCGATTTGTCACATACGGGTCCGTCAACCGATCGCGGCCTTCCTTCGGCAACCCGACACCATTGTCCGTAACCGTCGCGCTAAAGAAACGCTTTCCAATGGCCAATGAAACCCGGATACGACCGTCAGGCGCTTCATCTACTAAGGTCTCGCGGCGAGCGTCGATCGCATCGGCGGCGTTTTGCAGCAAGTTGGTCAAACACTGGCCAATCAAGCCACGATCACAGTTTGCCGTGACCGGCTGGTCTGGCAATTCAACCTCGTACGTAATGTCACCGCGTGCGCCTTGTTGCAACAAGACTGCCTCGCGCAGCAGCATGCAAAAATTTTCTTCCGCCGTAACCGGCTCGGGCATCCGGGCGAAGCGCGAGAATTCATCCACCAAGCGTCTTATGTCGCCAATTTGGCGGGTGATCACGTCGAGATACTGCTCGAATGCCGGCCCATCCTCGCCCATGTGGCCAGCAAACTTGCGCCGCATCCGGTCTGCGGACAACTGGATCGGCGTCAAAGGATTCTTGATCTCGTGGGCAATGCGCCGGGCGACGTCACCCCAGGCAGCCATGCGCTGGGCCGAAGCAAGCGCGGTGATATCATCGAATGTCAGCACGTGGCCTTCTTCGGATGTATCGGGAGACTTTGGCGCGACCCGCCCGAGAAATTCTCGCATTTCGCTACCGGTGGTCCCGTTTACGGCACCTCGGGCGATGCCGGAGGGCGCGCTCCGCGCTGCTTCCACCAGTGTCACGAATCCCGGCGCCACGGTCTCGACCGACTGCCCCATAGCGGTGGCCGCATCGATGCCCAACATGTCGGCGGCGGCCTCGTTGATCAGGTCGACACGGCCTTCGCGATCAAGACCGATCACACCGGCAGTGACACCAGAGAGTACCGCCTCGATGAAATGACGACGGATCTCCGAGTCTTCCTTGGCTGAAACCAGAGCATTGCGCTGGCCTTTCAGCTGCCCGGCCATACGGTTGAAAATCTGGCTCAGCATGGCGATCTCGTCGTTGCCGCGAGGCTCCTTGACCCGGATATCCAGATTGCCGGCGCCAATACTTTCCGCCGCCTCCGCCAGCCGCCCAACCGGCTTTGCCAGGTGTTCGGCGAACCACAAGCCGAGCAGGACCGCCGACAGGATCACCAAAAGCGCAAAACCCAGGTAGATCAGGGCAAAATCGAATACGATGCCATCGCGCTGGCGCTCCAGCCGTTCGTAAAGTTGCACCGTGGCGCGAGTTTCGTCGAGGAGTCGCAGAACATCGCCTTGTACGTCCCTGGTGACATAGAGGAATGCGTCAAAAAAATTGGTCAAATAGATCAGCGCCCGAATCTCGTTGTTGGTCTCGTCCTCCATGATCACGACTTCACCAGAGCGAGCGCGCGCCAGCTGATCGTCGGTCGGTGGCTCGAACGCAAAGAGATAGCTGAACTCGCCTCGAGCCAGGATCTTCTTCTCGGATGAAAAGACAAACGCCTCGGGCAGCTCACGCAGCAACGCCTGCTGAGACACCAAATCGTTTAGTTGGGCGCCCCGCAAACCAGCGCCCGCCGCCCGGTTCAGGTCGTTGGCCATCGCAAGGATATCGCCTTTGATATTCCCCCGATGCTCGCGCTCGTAGGCCTGCGCGGTGGCGAGCGAATTGCGTACGACGCTGCCAACTTGTTCCGAAAACCACGATTCAATGCCAAAATTAACCGTCACAGTTGCGAATACGGCAACGATCACAGTGGGAACCAACGCGACCGCCGCGAAGACAAGGGTCAACCGTAGATGCAACCGCGATCCGGCCGATTTGCGCCGGCGCGCCATTACCAACTGGCCAATCTTCATCCCGATTACCGTCGTCAGGACTAAAAAATATGCCAGGTCGGCCAGCTGCACGATCCGCAGCATCAGTGACGACGGGCCACCCTCGGCGTCCAGATTGAAGGTGAGGGAGGTCACCAGCGCCAGGACAGGTCCCAAAAGGACGAGACCAAATACCAACTCGCGCCCCAGTTTCTGGGGTTTGTGTTTGACCGTGCCCTGTTCTTGCCTAGGGCCGGTTATTGCGCCCGTATTAGTCACATTGCCTCGTGCAAGCCACACTCTGACCATTTGGCCAATCGGCTAGCCGCCCTGGTGGCCCTACGCCACGGTCGTTGCGGCTAAACTGTTGCGAATCTACATCAGTTTCTTGCCGCGTGTGACCGGGATGTCAAGCTCCCTAATTCGCTTTCTAAGCGTATTCCGGTTTATTCCGAGCAGGTCGGCCGCTTTGAGCTGGTTGCCGCGGGTCGCGGACAGGGTCAGTGCAATCAGCGGCAACTCGATTTCGCGCAGCACCCGGTCATACAATCCGGCTGGTGGCAGACTTTCGCCATGCATATTGAAATAACGTTTCAAATGCACCTCGACCGCTGCACCAAGCGTTCGCCCGGTCTCAGCCAGATCGCCGCTTATCGACGAGCCACCGCTGCGGGCGGTCAATTCCTGATCGATAACCTCGACCGGTATTTGCTCATCCGGGCACAGCGCCGCGAGGCGGCGCATCAGGTTTTCCAATTCACGCACATTGCCGGGCCAGGAATGTTCCTTAAGTCGAGAAATTCCCTCGGCTGACAGGGTCTTGCGCGGCAATCCCTCGCGCTCGGCCAACCGCAGGAAATTGCGGGCCAGATCGACGATATCGTCAATCCTCTCACGCAGCGGAGGCAAACGGATAGGCACGACGTTCAGCCGGTAGTAAAGGTCCTCGCGGAATCGCCCGACATTTATCAGCGACCGCAGATCCTGGTGGGTCGCAGCAACGATGCGCACATCGGCGCGCCGGGCGGTGCGGCCACCGACAGCAGTAAACTCACCCTCCTGCAACACCCGCAACAGCCGGGTTTGCGCCTCCGAGGGCATGTCACCGATCTCGTCGAGAAACAAAGTCCCGCCCTGGGCCTGCTCGAACTTGCCGATGCCGCGTTCGGTCGCCCCGGTGAAAGCACCCTTTTCGTGGCCAAACAATTCTGATTCGATCAGCTCTCGCGGGATCGCGGCCATGTTGATCGCCACAAAGGGCCCGCTTGACCGCTTGCCAAAATTATGGAGCGCCCGGGCGACCAGCTCCTTGCCAGTGCCACTGGCGCCGGAGATCATCACAGTCAGGTCGGTATTCATCAGCCGGGCCATGACCCGATAGACGTCCTGCATTGCCGGCGACCGGCCAATCAACGGCAGGTTCTCCTCGCGCGGCTCGGCGGTTGCGGCCGCAGCCCCGTCAGCGTCCCGCGCTTGCCCCCGGAGTGCTTTCTGAACAGTATCTAGCAACTCTTTTAAATCAAATGGTTTTGGAATATATTCATACGCACCCACTTCGGCCGCGCGGATGGCGGTCAGCACGGTATTCTGCGCGCTCATCACGATGATCGGCAGATCGGGCCGCTTCTTGCGGATCGCCGGTAGCAGGTCTAGTGCGTCGCCATCGGGCATATGGACATCGGTCACCACGATATCGCCCTCGCCGTCCTCGACCATCCGCCACAGGGCCGAGGCTGAACCGGTCGCCCGGACCCGGCAACCAATCCGGTTCAGCGCCTGACTCAAAACCGTCCGGATCGAGCGGTCGTCATCGGCCAAAAGCACCGTTGCACCCTGCGGCATCGCGGATCGGTCTGTGGTCGTCATGCTATTTCCTCCACAATGCTGGCAGCCGGCTCCGAGGCCACTGGCAATAACAGGCGAAAGCGGGTCCAGCCGGGTTCCGAATCGCAAGAGATCACCCCGCCATGATCGGAAACAATCTTCGAGACCAGCGCCAGCCCCAACCCATTACCGCTGGATTTCGAGGTCACGAAGGGCTCGAAGATATGGCTCAACAAATCCTCCGGCACGCCGGCTCCATTATCGGCGATTGTTATTTGCAACGGCAGGCTTTCGCGCCGGCCGGTTGGGGTCACAACCTTCATCCCGGCCCTGTACGAACTGGTCAGGGTAATGATGCCTCCAACCTTCGGGGTCGCCTCGGCGGCGTTTTTCAACAGATTCAACATCACCTGCATCAACTGCCCGCTGTCGCCCAGCGTCGGCGGCAGCGAGGGATCGTATTCCTGGATGAATCGCGCATGCGCGGCGAACCCGGCCTTGGCCGAGCGGCAGGCACGGTCGAGCACGTCGTGGATATTCAGCGGCTGGTAGCGGCCCGGCCCGATTTCTCCGAATTGCTCGACCCGGCTGACCAGGGCGCCGATGCGTTCGGCCTCCTCTCGGATCAACTCGGTCAGCTCGCGATCCTCACCGGTCAGGTTCATCTGCAAAAGCTGCGCCGCGCCGGAGATGCCCGCCAGCGGATTCTTGATCTCGTGCCCCAGCATTTGCGCCATACCGGCGACCGATCGGGCCGCATTGCGATGGCTGAGCGAGCGGTCCATGGTCTCGACGATGGCGCGAGGGTGAATCATCACCACCGCACCGGCGCCGCGCTCGGCCATCGGCCCGGCCTGTAGGTCAACAAGGCGCGTCGGCAACTCTGGCCAGGTCATCTCGACGCCGTATTCCGCCATCACTACCCCCTGACGCAACACCTGACCGACCAGATCGGCCAATCGACTATCGGCACCTGCCAGTGCCGCCAACGGCTGGCCCTGAAGCTGTCTCTGCGAGGCGGTGAGGAAGTTCTCCGCCGCACCATTGACCTCGACGATGGCGCCGGCGCCGTCGACAGTAAGTACCGGGTTGGGCAAGCTGTTCCAGATCCGCTCGAAATCGGTCGGCATACTCATGAACCATTCCGCTGGCGGAATGGTTTGGAAATATTGATGGTGGCGGTTTCACCATAATGCATGGAGCTGCCTATTTTCTGGGCATCGATCCGCGGTGAATACCCTCAGCCCTTGTGCGGTTCAAGGCCCGGCCTTAGAACGCCGGAATATATTTTGGGGGGCCGAGTGAGCATAGCCGCCATCATCGTCGCCGCTGGCCGGGGCGCGCGCTTGGGCGGGCCGGTCCCGAAGCAGTACCAGCGCCTCGGCGGCGAGATGGTGCTGACCAGAACCCTGCGCGCGGCGCTGGCGTGTCCTGAGATCGATGTGGTGCTGGTCGCAATCCATCCCGATACTGCCGGGATGTACGCACGATCGGTAGCGCCATTTACCGACCCCCGCCTGCTGCCCCCGGTGCGCGGCGGCGCCGAGCGCTCCGACACCGTGCGTCTGGCGCTGGAGGCGCTGGCGGCTCGGGCACCAGAAGTGGTGCTGATCCACGATGCCGCCCGGCCTTTCGCCGACGCTGCCCTCTACACCACACTGGCCAACCACGCCCGCTCCGGCGAAGGCGCCATCGCCGCCGAGCCGGTGGTCGATGCCCTGTGGCGCGAGGCGGAGGGCACGGCCGACGCCCCTGCCCCGCGCGCCGGACTGTGGCGGGCGCAGACGCCGCAGGCCTTTCCCTACGCCGCCCTGCTTGCCGCCCACCAAGCTGCCCATCAGTCAGGCAATCCCCCGGCGCTGGACGATGCCGAGGTTTTTCGCCGGGCCGGCGGCCGGGTCCGGCTGATTCCCGGCGCGCCGGAGAACTTCAAGATCACCACCGCCGCCGACCTCGCCCGGGCGGAGCGCATGCTGGAGGCACAGATGAGCGATATCAGGGTTGGCCACGGCTTCGATGTCCACCGGTTCCGTCCCGGCGACCAGATCATGCTGTGCGGTGTCAGGATCGCCTATGATCGCGGGTTGCAGGGCCATTCCGACGCCGATGTCGGCCTGCACGCGCTCGCCGATGCGATCTACGGCGCCATTGGCGATGGCGATCTCGGCCAGCATTTTCCACCCTCGGACCCGCAATGGAAGGGCGCGGACAGCCATATCTTCCTCACGCATGCCGGCCAGTGCGTCACGGCGCGCGGCGGCCGCATCGCCAATGTCGATGTGACGCTCCTGTGCGAGCACCCGAAGATCGCCCCCCATGCGGCAGCGATGAAGGAGCGGATCGGCGGATTGCTGGGGCTGGAGCCGGACCGGATCAGCATCAAGGCCACCACCATGGAGCGCATGGGTTTCATCGGCCGCGAGGAAGGCATGGGGGCGATGGCCACGGCAACTGTGATTCTGGGTGCAAAGTGAGCGTGCCCCGCCTGATCGTCACCTGCTTCGGCATCGGCAACCTGCCCGGCGCACCCGGAACCTGGGCCTCGGTGGCGGCGATCCCATTGGCCTGGGCGCTGCATGCCGCCGGTGGATTCTGGGCGTTGGGGCTGGTCACTATGGTGCTGGCGCTGATCGGCTACTGGGCCACCTCGCGCTACCTCGCTGGTCGACCCGAAGACCCGGCAGAAGTCGTGATCGACGAGGTGGTGGGTATGCTGATCGCCCTATGGCCGCTGTCGATCGGGCTGGCACACACCGGCGCCGAATGGCATGTCTGGCCCTGGCCGGGCTGGGTTCTGGGCTTCCTGCTGTTTCGTTTCTTCGATATCGTCAGGCCGCCGCCAGTGAGTTGGGCCGACCGCGTACCCGGCCCCCTCGGGGTGATGCTGGACGACATCGTCGCCGGGGTTCTGACGGCGTCAATCACGGTGATTGCGGCGGGGGTTGCCCATGGTTGGTTCTGACGAAATCCGGGTGCTGGCGGCCCAGGTGCTGGTGGCCTGCCAGGCCCGCCGCCTGATGGTCACCACCGCCGAAAGCTGCACCGGCGGCATGGTGGCGGCGGCCCTGACCGACATCCCCGGATCATCCGCCGTGGTCGAGCGCGGCTTTGTCACCTATTCCGACGCAGCCAAGGCCGAGATGCTGGGTGTGCCGGCCACCCTGATCGACGCCAACGGTGCGGTGTCGGGGCCGGTCGCCCGCGCCATGGCGGCCGGCGCGCTGGCCAACAGCCGCGCCGACCTGGCGGTCTCGATCACCGGCGTCGCCGGCCCCGGCGGCGGCAGTGTCGAAAAGCCGGAGGGGCTGGTCCATTTCGCCTGCGCCCGGCGCGGCGCGCCGACCATGCACGCCCGGATCGAATTCGGCGCAATTGGCCGCGACCAGGTCCGTGCGGCCTCGGTTAAACAGGCCCTGAGGATGCTTCTGAACACGGCGGAGATCTGACGTATGTTGCCTGAAGATAGCCTCGATGCCATCGCCGACTTCGCCTGGGCCGAGTTGACCCGCGCGGCGGGTGACAGCGAAAGCCAGTTCCGCCATGCCCAGCTTGCCACTGTCGGCGCCCAGGGCTGGCCACAATCACGCACGATCATTCTGCGCCATGCCGACACAGATCGGCGTGAGGTCGGCTTTCACACCGACCGGCGTTCAACCAAGGCGGCCGAGCTTGCGGCCAACACCTCGGTGGCCATTGTCGCTTATGACAGGTCTCGCGGCCTGCAACTGCGGCTGTGGGGTCAGGCGGAGCTGCATGTCGAGGACAACCGGGCCGACGAAGCCTGGACGGCACTCTATCCGCCTCTGCGGACACCCTATCGCGCCTACCATGCCCCGGGTCTGCCGATCGAGGCGCCCAAGGTTGGCGATCCAACCGAAGCTGCCCGCAATCCCGTCAACCGGGAGAACGGCTTCGAGAACTTCGCCTTCATCGCCATCCGTGCTGTGCGCTTCGAGTGGCTGCAGCTTCGCCCCACTGGCCACCGCCGCGCCCGTTTTGAATGGAAGTCTGGGTGGCACGGCCACTGGTTGGCGCCTTAAAGTCTGCGCTTGCCATAGAGCTGCGCGGCCCGTTCCTCAAAGGCGCGCACGATTCGGCGCATAGCCTCGTGGAACACCACCCCAATGATCATCTGCAGGGTCTTTGAGCGGAATTCGAAGTCGACGAAAAAATCCACCTCGCAGGCCTTGTCGCTAACCGGCATGAACCGCCAATGGTTGTTCAGATAGCGGAATGGCCCATCGAGATAGGCGACATCAATCTTGCTTTCACCAGTCTTGTGATCGGCTGGGTGCAACGTCACCCGGCTGCCAAAGCGCTCGCGAAACACTTTGAACGAGATTACCAGATCCGCCTCCAACACCTCCGACCCGTCCGATTGTGAATTGCGCCCACGTATCCGGGCGCC
Organism: Thermohalobaculum sp.; assembly: GCA_035527255.1. GTDB lineage: Bacteria > Pseudomonadota > Alphaproteobacteria > Rhodobacterales > Rhodobacteraceae > Thermohalobaculum. The sequence continues at coordinate 28,212 of DATLAW010000348.1, forward strand.
AGAACACCAGGGCAGGAATTCGGGGTATGCCGTCACATCGGCAATCAAGGCGTACATCTCGGTCACCGAATAGGGCATCCGGCGGATTTCTGCGTGAGTAGGCATTCAACTACGCTCTGCTTCTTCGGGGTGCCGGGCTGTGGTTTGAACGACAGTAGCCCCGGTTGGCAACCCGCGAAAGTGCCGTGAATACATCTCAGCGACAGAATTGGCAGTTGACCATGGCGATCGTTCCCAGCCACCCTTAACCCGACAAGCAAATCTTTGTGGGAGCAGAGCCCGTACGATGACCCCAATCTATACGATCAATACCCTGATCTCCGCCGAACAGATTGCGGCGCGTGTGGGTGCATTGGCAACCGAAATCAATGCCCATTTCATCGGCACCGAAAAGCTGGTTGTGGTCGGGTTACTGCGCGGCTCATTTGTCTTCATCGCCGATTTGGTGCGCCAGCTGGAACTTCCGGTCGAGGTCGACTTCATCGAGGTTTCCTCCTACGGCATGGGAACTGAAAGCTCTCGCGAGGTACGAATACTCAAGGATCTACGCTCGCCAATCCAGGGGCGCGACGTGCTAGTGGTGGAGGACATCGTCGATACCGGCCACACGCTGAAACACGTGCTGAGACTACTCGCCACCCACAAACCGGCCCGGCTTGAGGTTTGCGCCCTGTTGTCAAAGCCCACGCGCCGCGAAGTCGAGATCAGGGCCAGATGGATCGGCTTCGAAATTCCGGACGAGTTCGTGGTCGGCTACGGAATTGACTATGCTCAGCGTAACCGAAATTTGCCATTTATCGGAGCAGTCGAGTTTGCGGGTCAATAGTGCAGTATCGGACGCGGATTCGGCTGTGGGAAACGACGGTGGTCTTGGCAATCAATCGGATCCTTTCTCGGACTTATGGTTTTGAGAACAATGTGGTATAGATCAAAGTGGCCGACACCATGAACCGACGCGAACTATATTCTTTTTTGGCGATGAACGTGGTAGCGATCTGATAAGTGGCATTTCGAACTGAGGGATCTACAGTGGAAGTCGACTTCGAGGCGATTAAATTCGCAACAAACGGAATGCTTGACCCCGACGTATACCGGGGCATCCACGAGTGCGCGCAAACTTCCTTGGCTGATATTCTAGAGGTCGGGACGGCAAGCGGAGCAGCGACCATCTCGGCGGCACTTGGCGCTCAGCCCGGGATCCGGGTTAAGACGATAGAACGGGTCGTAAGTGTAAGTGGTTGGTCTCTCTGGGGTACTGAAGAAAACTATACACAGCTTATCAACAAAAAACTTTGAAACATTTGGTATAAAACAAACCATAGACTCCCATATAGGAACTTCTCAAGAAATCGCTCCGACGCTCAACTTGAACAACGGACTCGGAATGCTCATTCTTGACGCAGACGGCGCCATAGACCGTGACTTTTTACTGTTTTATAACGCGTTGACCCCCGGAGCTCCAATTGTTATTGATGACTATAAGAATAAAATGGTAAATTTTAAAATATATGACTAACAGTGATATTATTTTGTCGATCAAAAGCATAAATTGACAAAAATTCTCATAGATTACTTTGAAAAATTGGGGTATCTCACGCACGTTAAAACTATTAACGATACCTATTTCGGACTCAAGCCGGAAACGCTTACGTCTCCGGTCGAATTCGATCTGGCAGAGATACTCAACCTCTATCGCAAACTTACATTTGGCGAAGGCAAAATTCAATCCAGGTGGTTTGGCTATCTATCAGAGCAGCTTAAGCGAACAATGCCCCGATCACATTTCGCGCTTAAGAAACTGCGTGGGAAAGCCAAAAATTAGCTCTGTCTCAATCTGAACTTATCGACTGAACAGGGTCGCTCAAAAAAATTTCGGAGTACTGGCCTCAGCCTTTGAAACATCGTCACCAGCTAGCTCGAGCATGGCGTGGTTCTTACAGATCGGAAAACACTCTAGTCTGGCCCCAAAGTTCATTTTCCCTGCCATTGGGTGCTATTCTGCGGTTTACGGAGCATAGATCGCATTCCGTAGCCTCGGCCTTGCCGACAAATTTGATTGATCAAAGTGTAAACTGGCGATACGTTACAATCTAGGGCGTAACATGAGGAATCTCGGGTATCGCTATGCCAACACAAATAGAACTCCAGTCAGAAATTACTGGAAATCTCGCCAGCTCAATTACGCCAGACGAGGCGACCCGGATCCCCTCAAAAATGCGGCGGGCGTACCACCCACTGTTAGGTCGGCCATGAAACAGAAGCAACGGCCGTCGACATCATCCAAGAATTTCAACCTGGGAAGCGCAACAGATCCATGAGCGGTCGTGTAAAAATGATGCGTATAAGCAACGGACCCGGCCAACAGGCTCGAGATCTGAAGAGTTTCGGCGAACATCTGCGCCTCGTAAGTCAGTCTTTGTCGCGCATCCAAAGTATAATTTTGCTCAGCAAATATGGGCAGCTGTATTCGAGTTTTGCACCAACGCTGAAAATGTTCTCTTAAATTGATGGCTCGAACAATGAAGTTAAATGCACCCGTTCATCTGCTCAACCAGGTTCGATCGTTAACTGACGCCGCGCAGTTGAGTATGACACCAACCGTTAACTTTGATACGAAATTCTTGAAGAAACAGTCCGACCTGAACCTGGCAAAAATATTTTCGAACCATGCATCTTCTGATTCATGGGACACATCTCACGAAAAAATTCATTCTCTTTACGCTGGGAATAAACAAACCGGAGGTGTTAATATTGGGGACCGACGAATACTATACTACCTCGCTATCGCGCAGTCGCCAAAACGCATCCTCAAAATTGGCACGAATATCGGTAGCTCGACCCTGCACCTGGCCTACGCCTTGAAACAAATTAGAAGTGATTCAAGGATTACGACCGTCGATATCGATGACGTGAATCATCCTGAAGCCGGCGTCTGGAGAAAGATTGGCCTGCCATTATCCCCCCTGGAAATGTCCGAGCAACTGGGTTGCCTTGATATTATTGATTTCAAGACGACCCCCAGTCTGGATTTTATGAATTCAACAGAACACAGGTATGATTTTATATTTCTTGATGGCGATCATCGGGCGAAAACCGTTTATCAGGAAGTAAGTGCCGCGCTTTCCCTGTTCGGCTCTGACGGCATTATTATACTACATGATTATTACCCCCGAGGAGAGGCGTTGTTTCCTGACGAGAAGATAATAAGTGGCCCATACTTAGCGCTTGAGAAAATTATGCGTGAAAACTCAGATATTGGGGTTCTTCCATTGGGTCGGGTACCGTGGCAAACCAAGCAAGACACGAATCTCACAAGTTTGGCAATCGTCGTAAAAAAAGGGTAGCGCGCTACCTTATCGTTCACAAAATTGACGCCTAACTCTTCCGTCTTGCTTCAGTTTTTTCCCGATCGGACGAAAGCTATTCCTGCCACGAGAACGACCCTGCGAATCGGAATGAAATATCCGTTCAGCTCTCCTGCCCGCCCATGCTCTCGATCTGGGAAACCAATTCGTTGATCCGATTGGTCAAATCCTTCTCGCGCTCCGAATTAAACATGTCGGCGGAGTCGCCGAGACCTTCGGCAAGTTTTTGGCATTGCAGCAAACGCTGCTCGACCTGATAGGTTTTGTCCTCGGCCTCGGCGAGGCGGTCAGCGACCATCAACGCGGTCATCAGCAGTAGCCGACCCTCGGACATTTGGCCAAACTGGCGCAGCAACCCGCGCGCGTCGGTGTCGAGCATCGCTCCAAGGCCGGTGAGATGTTCCTCCTCACCGGCACCACAACCCAGCCGGTAGGTGCGTCCGGCAATATCAACGGAAACTTCAGGCATCGAGTTCTCCCTATCCGGTTTTTTTCTTTGACGCGACCAGACTGCGCAAGTCCGTCAGCGCAATTTTTACGGCATCGGCTGCTTCGGCGCGCAGATTAACGTCTTCATCGCGCAAAGCCCGAAGTTCATCAACCTGGGCTCGGAGCAGGTCACGCTCCGCAGTCAGTTCCGAGATTCGCAATGTGGTTGCGTCAGTGGGGCCTTTCACAGTGCGTTTCTGCCCGGTGGCTACAATCAGGTTTGATACTGCTGTCCCGAGCCGATCCAATGCGTTGTCAAGTTCCGACATCTGCCTCTTTTCCCCGTTCTTGCATGTTAAAGTCTGCCTTTGGTCATATCCGACCAGGTGTCCTATTAGTCTTGCTCGGCCCGTTGGCCAAGCCCCACGGAACCCGGTGAATTCCGGCACCACGCGCGTAGCGAGCGGCCACGCTGCGGCGCTGATCCGAATCATCGCCCGACTACCCCTCCGATGCAAGTATCACCGACGTGGAATTCTGTCCAAATCGGCGGAAATGCGGCCTGCGATATGGGCTATCTTTCTCAGATCGGCATGCAGGAGCCATATCTGTACCTTACCGGGGTTGACCCTCGGCTCGATGGTCAGCATTTTGCGCGTCATCGTGGGCGCCGGACATCCGTCCCCCGCATCTTGGCACCGCATCCGGGCATCCCCTTGCTGCGTTCGCCCACAGTCCTGGGGAACAGATTGAACATCGAGAAAATGAAAGCCGCCGATCCGCGCCGCTTCGCCATGGCGAATGCGCTAAGGGTGCTGGCGATGGACGCTGTCGAAGCTGCCCAGTCCGGGCATCCGGGAATGCCAATGGGGATGGCTGATGTCGCGACCGTGCTGTTCGACAACCATCTGAAGTTCGACCCGACATCGCCCGACTGGCCTGACCGCGACCGCTTCGTGCTGTCGGCGGGGCATGGCTCGATGCTGCTGTATGGGCTGTTGCACCTGACCGGTTACGCCGACATGACGCTGGACGAGATCAAGAACTTCCGCAAACTCGGCTCGCGCACGGCCGGGCACCCGGAATACCGCCATGCCAGTGGGATCGAGACCACAACCGGGCCGTTGGGCCAGGGGTTGGCCAATGCCGTGGGTATGGCGATGGCCGAACAATCGATGGCAGCGCGCTTCGGCAACAAGGTGGTGGACCATCGTACCTACGTGATTGCCGGTGACGGTTGCCTTATGGAGGGACTCAGCCAAGAGGCGATTACCTTGGCCGGGCGCCAGAGACTGTCGAAGTTGATCGTGCTGTGGGACGACAATGGCATCTCGATCGACGGCAAGGTCTCGCTGTCGGATGCCACCGACCAGCTGCAACGATTTGCCGCCAGTGGTTGGGATGTGCGCGCCGTCGATGGCCATGACGTGGCCGGAATCGATGCCGCGCTGACCTGGGCAAAGGCAAATGGCAAGCCGACGCTGGTCGCCTGCAAGACCCATATCGGGCTGGGCGCGCCTACCAAGCAGGACACCTCCAAAGCGCATGGGGCACCATTGGGGGCCAGTGAGATTGCCGGGGCGCGGGCGGCTTTTGGCTGGAGCCACGGGCCGTTCGATATCCCAAATGCGGTGCGTACCAACTGGCTCGGCACAGCAAAGCGGGGCGCCGCCGCTCGGGCGCAGTGGCATACATGGCTCGGGAACCTCTCGAATGCCAAACAGGCGGAGTTTGCCCGGGTGATGGCCGGCGAGCCGCCGAACAAACTGGCCGGGGCGATCCGGGCGCTGAAGAAGCAGATATCCGCCGACCAGCCCAAGGTCGCGACCCGCAAGGCGAGTGAGACGGCGCTGGCGGCGATCAACCCGGTGATGCCGGAGACGATTGGCGGCTCGGCCGACTTGACCGGATCAAACAACACCCTGACGCCCGGGATGGGGGTCTTCGATATCGACTGCCGTGGCGGGCGCTACGTCTATTACGGCATCCGCGAGCACGGTATGGCAGCGGCGATGAACGGCATGGCGCTGCATGGCGGCGTTGCCCCCTATGGCGGCACCTTCCTGTGCTTCACCGACTATGCGCGCGGCGCCATGCGCCTGAGCGCGGTGATGGGTCTGCGGGTGGTCTATGTGATGACCCATGACAGCATCGGCCTGGGCGAAGACGGCCCGACCCATCAGCCGGTGGAGCATGTGGCGATGCTGCGGGCGACGCCCAACATCAACGTCTTCCGTCCGGCCGATGCCGTTGAGACGGCGGAGGCCTGGGAGATCGCGCTGACGAGCAACGATATACCGAGCGTGCTGGCGCTGACCAGGCAGAACCTGCCGACGCTCCGCACCAGGCATACCAATCTGAATCTGACCGCGCGCGGGGCCTATGTGATGGCCGAGGCCGACCACAAACGCCGGGTGATCCTAATGGCCACCGGCTCGGAGGTCGCTATCGCCATGGAGGCCAAGTCTTTGCTGGAAGCCAAGGGGTTTGGCGCACGTGTTGTCTCGATGCCGTGCTTCGAGCTGTTCGCGGCCCAGGGCGAAGCGTACCGCCGCAAGGTACTGCCAGCGGGTGCGGTGCGGATCGGCATCGAGGCTGCAGTACGCCAGGGTTGGGATCGCTGGTTGATGGGCGAGCGCGGTTCCGAGAAGAAAGCCGACTTCGTCGGTTTGGATAGCTTCGGCGCTTCGGCCCCGGCTGAGGAGTTGTACAAGCACTTTGGGATAACGGCGGAAGCGGTGGCGGAAAAGGCGTTGGCGCTAATGTGAGGTTGGGGCGGCACGCATGGCTTTGTGATCGAGGCCGAGGACTTCGGAGACTTCAAACGGGCGATCAAGGAAAAGCTGTGGCGTGAATTCACGTCGTTCGTCGCGGATAGCAGCCCGCCTGCTGGCGGTTACCGCGTTGCTGGATCTGCAATTCAAAACTGATGCCCTTTCAACCAACCGGCATAGTCGGCGATCGCCTCGCCAAGCGGGCGCGGGCGCCAGCCGGTATCGGCGACCATGCGTGAGATATCATAGGCACCCCAGCGGCCACCAGTGAGCGTGACATTGGTCGCGATGTCGGCCTCCTCCGGCGCGGTTTCCGTCCAGCGGAGATCAGGCACAAGGGCAGCAAGGTCCCGCAGCGTTGTGAAGGCGCCATTGGCGATGTTGTAGACGGGGTGGCGCGGGTTAGGGCAAGCCAGCAACGCCATGATCGCCGTGGCAACGTCGCCCGCATAGACCCAATCGCCGCCGCCATCGAGACCGACGAGGCGAACAACCCGGCCATCCCGAGCGGCGTGGACAAGTACCTTGGGGATACAGTCCACCGCGCGGGCAGGCGTGGTGCGGTCCAACGGGCCAAAAACCCCGGACAGGCGGACCGAGAGCGCCGGAAGGCCGCCGGCAGCGGCCTCACCGGTCAGCAGTTCGCCCGACAGTTTCGTCAGGGCATACCAACCTTCCGGAGCGACACTGCCGTCTTCCGGCAACGGTTGTCCAATGGCCTGACGGCCGTGGCTGGCGTAGACCGAACCGGACGAAAGATTGACAAAACGCCGGAGTGCCGGGAGGCGATCCGCAAAGGCGAGAGCCTCGGCGACCGCCCATGATATTGACAGACAGGGCCGGGAGGGCTCCCTGAAGGCCGTGCGCTGTTACATGGCGCTGGATCGAGGTGACAGCGGCACCATGGACCAGATGGGTTATTGACTGCAGCTGAGGCAAGGCGTCCCATGCCGCGCGGTCCGTCACGCTACCTTGGGTGAAATGGATACGCTCGCCCGATAGAAACTGCCGCGCGTCGTTATCGAGCGGAGCAGCGTCAAGGACGAGCGCCCGGTTCTGGGGCGCGGTATCCACCCATTGGCGCACCAAATGGCTCATCACGAAGCCGCCGCCGCCGGTCACCAGAAGGGTGCTCATGCAACTTCCTTGCAATCTAGGATGGCCTGGTTCCAGTAGCGGATGGTTACCTTGCCGCGCAGCCCTGCTTTGGTTGCCGGATCTGCATTCAACAGCGCCAGCGCCTGATCGCGGGTCTCGACATCCAGGATCAACAGGCTGCCATTCGGCGTCGCGCCGTCATCCGTGCGCAGGCTGCCAGCGGCGAGAATTTTGTCTTTGATCGAAAGTTCATAGGCCCAATGGGCGCTCATCAACGCTGGGTCGGCGCGCAGATTCGGGCCATCGGGGCTGTCATCGCAGATGATCGTCCAGGTCATTGGCAAGCCTTTCGTACACAGCCATTAGATCAGCATGGAGGGGCGGGTAGCAAGGCCCTGGCGTGACCGGGTAGCGGGCCAGCCGGGGTTCACACCGAGCGGGTAATTCCGCCATCCACCCTGATGTTCTGGCCAGTGATGTAGCCACCGCCTTCGGAGGCAAGGAAAGCGATCACGTCGGATATCTCCTCGGTCCTGCCGTAACGTCCCATCGGGATGCGGTCGCGGAACTCCTGCTTTTCCGGCAAGCTGTCGATGAATCCGGGCAGAACATTGTTCATGCGGATGTTGTCAGGCGCGTACTTGTCGGCGAACAGCTTCGTGAAGGCGGCCAGCCCGGCGCGGAAGACGCCGGAAGTCGGGAAAACCGGGTCAGGTTCGAAGGCGGCGAAGGTGGAGATGTTGATGATTGCGCCGGACTTCTGGGCCTGCATTATCGTAGTCACCAGCCGGGTCGGACGGACGACGTTGAGAAAATAGACTTCCATGCCCAGGTGCCAGTCCTCGTCGGTCAGATCGAGCACCGCCGCACGCGGCCCGTGTCCGGCGCTGTTGACCAGCACATCGACCCGACCCCATTTCTCCATCGTCGCATCGATCAACCGCTTCAAATCATCATTCGACTGATTGGATCCGGTAACGCCGATGCCGTTGAGTTCCTTGCCAAGCGCCTCGCCCTTGCCGGACGAGGACAGGATGGCGACATGAAACCCGTTTGCCGCCAATTTCCTCGCGGCGCCGGCGCCCATGCCGCTGCCGCCCCCGGTGATGATTGCTACTCTCTGCGTTGCCATGACTTGCTCCCAACCGTGGATAACGATGCCGATGCCAGACATAACACGCGGCCGCCGCCGAACCAGAGATTCGTGCTGCTTGATCTGAAGTGGAGGCGGTGCCGGGAAATTGCGTGGAGTTCCCTGGCTGCGACGGTTCGGGCGATTGATTCTGCAGGCGCGGACGGTATAAGCGCCACGACGGCAATCTGCGGGTCAAATTGATCCGCGTCATCCAACATGACCAGGAGAGCGGGAAATGGCAGTTAAGGTCGCGATTAACGGCTTTGGGCGCATTGGGCGTAATGTATTGCGGGCCATCATCGAGTCGGGGCGCACCGATATCGAGGTGGTGGCGTTGAATGATCTCGGGCCGGTCGAGACCAACGCCCATCTGATGCGCTATGATTCGGTGCATGGCCGCTTTCCAGGCACGGTGACGGTCAACGGCGACACTATTGATGTAGGGCGCGGACCGATCCGGGTGACTGCCATCCGCAACCCGGCTGAACTTCCTTGGGGCGATGTCGACGTGGCGCTTGAATGCACCGGCATCTTCGCCTCGAAGGAGAAGGCCAGCATCCACCTGCAGAACGGCTCGAAACGGGTGCTGATATCGGCGCCTGCGGGTGGTGCCGACAAGACTATTGTCTTCGGTGTCAACCACAACGCACTGACTGCCGCTGACACGGTGGTATCGAATGCCTCCTGCACCACCAACTGCCTGGCGCCGGTTGCCTATGTGTTGAACAATGCAATCGGCATCGACAAGGGCTTCATGACCACGATTCACAGCTACACCGGCGATCAGCCGACGCTGGATACGATGCATACGGACTTGTACCGGGCGCGGGCGGCGGCGCTGTCGATGATTCCGACTTCAACCGGCGCTGCCAAGGCAGTTGGGCTGGTGCTGCCGGAGCTGAACGGCAAGCTGGACGGGGTGGCGATCCGGGTGCCGACGCCGAATGTCTCGGTGGTGGATTTCAAATTCATCGCCAAGCGCGAGACTTCGATCGACGAGATCAATGGCGCCATCCGGGGGGCGGCTGGTCAGGAGTTGAAGGGCATTCTGGGCTTCACCGACGAGTCGCTGGTGTCATCTGATTTCAATCACGACAGCCACTCCTCGGTATTTCACATGGACCAGACCAAGGTGATGGACGGGACGTTCTGCCGTATCCTGACTTGGTACGACAACGAATGGGGATTCTCGAACCGGATGAGCGACACCGCAGTGGCCATGGGTGGATTAATCTGAGAATATGGGGCGGCACACGCACCGCCTTCGATTGCTCCGGCGGGATATGGCATGACCTACAAGACCCTCGATGATTTTGACCTTGCGGGCAAGCGTGTGCTTGTCCGCGTCGATATCAATGTACCGATGCATAACGGTCGCGTCATCGACGCGACAAGGTTGGAGGCGATCCGGCCGACGGTACTCGAGATTTTCGAGAAAGGCGGCCTGCCGATTTTGCTGGCGCATTTCGGGCGGCCCAAGGGCAAGCCGGACCGTGAGATGTCGCTGGGACAACTCATCGAGCCGCTGGCTGAGGTGCTGGGGGTTCCGGTGCAATTCTCGCCTGACTGTATCGGGCCAATGGCGGACGCCGCGCTGGATCGCCTGGCGGAAGGCAATGTATTGCTGCTTGAGAACACCCGTTTCCACGCTGGCGAGGAAGCGAACGACCCGGCCTTCGCCGATGCACTGGCGGCTCTGGGTGATATCTACATCAACGATGCCTTCTCGGCGGCGCACCGGGCCCATGCCTCGACCGAGGGCTTGGCGCGCCTGCTGCCTTGCGCCGCCGGGAGGCTGATGCAGTCCGAGTTGCAGGCGCTGGAACGGGCGCTGACAAACCCGAAGCGACCGGTAGTCGCGGTGATCGGTGGGGCCAAGGTTTCGACCAAGCTGGAGCTGCTGGGCAACCTGATCGACAAGGTTGACCAGATCATCATCGGCGGCGGGATGGCGAATACATTCCTCGCCGCCCAGGGGATCGATGTCGGCAAGTCGCTGTGCGAACACGATCTCGCCGACACCGCACGGGCAATCATGGCGCGGGCGAAGGCTGTGGGCTGCGAATTGGTGCTGCCGGTGGATGTGGTCGTGGCGCGAGAGTTCAAGGCCGGTGCGGCGAGCACGGTCGTGACAGCGGATGCGTGCCCGGCTGATGCGATGATTCTGGATACCGGACCGGCCTCGGTCGAAGATATCAAGGCCCGCTTTGCGCGGGCGCGCACGGTGGTTTGGAATGGACCGCTCGGGGCATTCGAGATCGAACCATTCAATGCCGCAACCGATGCCGCGGCCCTGGCGGTCGCGGATCTGACGGAGGCCGGGCAATTGTTGTCGGTCGCCGGGGGCGGCGATACGGTGGCGGCTCTGAACGCCTCGGGGGCGGCGGGGCGGTTTTCCTACGTCTCGACGGCGGGAGGCGCGTTCCTGGAGTGGTTGAAAGGTAAGACCCTGCCAGGGATCGCGGCACTGGCATCCACGTTAGACCATAGATAGCGGTGGCAAACGCAAAGGGCGGCCCAATCAGGGCCGCCCTTCCGCAGTCCCCCCCGGGCCCGCGATCTCGTTCATGCCATCAGAAGTGGAAGTTGATGCCGCCCATGATCACATGCATGTCAACGTCGATATCGGCGCCTGTCGGATCCCTCAGCTCGGATTCGATACCACCAAAGCCACCAAAGTCCATATAGCGATACTCAAGCGTGACGCCGACGATATCTCCAAGGAGATACTCGGCTCCGATACCAATGGTCCAGCCGTGGAGGCCACTATCTTGGCCGCCCGGAGCAACCGTATTCAGCTCGAATCTCGATGCCGCGGCACCACCAGTAACATAGATGAGCCAATCGTCCATCGCGTAGCCTAGACGTCCGCGCAGCGTCCCCATCGGGCCAGATTGGACCTCGCAAGTCACGCCCGCATTGAAGGGGCAAGCCCCCTTCGGATCGGCTCCGGTCAGCGAGATATCGGCCTCAATCCCCCACAGGAGGTTGCCGTTGACAAAGTTATAGCCAGCCTGAAGGCCACCCATTGAACCTTTGTCGCTCAGCGCACCAGTGCTGAAGTCTGCCGAGGCATCTGAGTAACCGGCATGCGCGCCAGCATAAAAGCCAGCAAACTCAAACGGCGATGCCGAGGCCGTCGATACCGTGATGCAGAGCCCAACCGAGGCCGCGACGGCCAAGCCGAATTTTCTCATTACGACTGTCCCTTAGCGTCATTTCCGACTGCACTTTAGCGTCCTTTTAGCGCTATTAGGTGGCGCGCTGCAAAAGCGCTGACCGGAAATCACAATTTTGTAGCCACAAACTGCTCGCGCTGGTGTATTTTTAACACAAACTTCTGGACGTCGTGCCGACAGTTTGATCGCGACCAAGGGCGAAATCGGACAAGCGCTGTTTGGCCAACGAATGTTCTGCGCTGACGTTCAGGAAAATTCGACTCGCTGGAACACCGACGGACTTGGCCACCATCGATCAGTTTGCACATCGAGACATCAATTTCTGAGCGGTTGATCGATCAGATCGAATCCGCCCGTTCGGCATTTTCGGAGGCTCGGGGTTTCACGCGAATCTTGACCACCCGGCGCGGTGTCCTGTAACCCGCTGCGAAGCCATCCGCGCCAACAAGGAGTCCCGTTATGCGAGCCACCAGAATTGTCCAGAATATCCTCTCCAACTACGAGTCCGCGAACCCTGGCGTAAAGGGCAAGCTGTGCTCGATGCTGATGAACGGCAAGCTGGGCGGCACCGGCAAGATGATCATCCTCCCGGTCGATCAGGGCTTCGAGCATGGCCCGGCGCGGTCGTTTGCGCCAACCCCGGCGGCCTATGATCCGCATTACCACTATCAAATTGCGATCGACGCCGGGCTGAACGCCTATGCCGCACCGCTGGGGATGCTGGAGGCCGGCGCAGACACTTTTGCCGGGCAGATCCCGACGATCCTGAAGGCGAACTCGGCCAACTCGCTGATTCCTGACGAGGCGTGGAAAGACCAGGCGATCACCGCTTCAGTCGATGACGCGCTGCGGCTGGGCTGCGCTGCTATCGGATTTACTATCTACGCCGGCTCGTCGGCCGGGTTGGAGATGTTCGAAGAAATCGCCGAAATGCGCAACGAGGCCGCCGCGGCGGGTATTGCTACGGTGATCTGGTCTTACCCGCGCGGCGAGGCACTGAGCAAGGACGGCGAGACCGCTATCGACATCGCCGCCTACGCGGCGCAGATCGCGGCGCTTCTGGGGGCGCACGTCATCAAGATCAAGCTGTCGACCGACCATCTGGAGCTGGGCGAGGCCAAGAAGGTTTATGAGGCCCAGAAGATCGACATCTCGACCCAGGCGACCCGGGTGCGTCACTGCGTGCAGTCGGCCTTCAACGGACGGCGCATCATGGTATTCTCGGGCGGCGCCAAAAAGGGCGAGAACTCGGTCTTCGATGACGCCCGGGCAATCCGCGATGGCGGCGGCAACGGTTCGATCATCGGGCGCAACACCTTTCAGCGCCCGCGCGACGAGGCATTGAAGATGCTGGGTCAGCTGGTTGATATCTACAAGGGCAAGGCCTGAGCGTAGCAGCGGACGACGCCCCGGACTCGGTTCGGGGCGTCAGGTCTTAATTCTCCGCCTTCGCCGCCCGCCGTGCCTCGCGGAACGGCTGCAACCAATCGCCGGCCATGATGCAGCCGTAGGGATCGACATGGTCGACGGTTTCGGCCAAGCACGCGGTCGGCCACAGGAGCGCCGTCATGGCAACGCCCATGCTCCGAACGCGAGTAGTTGCGCCCTGCCCCGTGCGGACCGAACCCCACTGCTTCAGTTGGACATTTGAGACAAAGTCTTCGAATCTTATATACTGAACAACCGGACTGACCCGCCAAGGGAGAGCCCAGCAATGACGCCCCGGGATATCATTGAGAGACTTGGCTTGTCGCCACATCCAGAGGGCGGCTGGTACCGCGAGACCTGGCGGGCCGAAGCGTCGGATGGTGACCGGGCTGTCGGGACAGCGATCTATTATTTGCTGGAGGGTGGCCAAGTTTCTCGCTGGCACCGGGTCGATGCGACCGAGATCTGGCATTGGTATGCAGGCGCGGCGCTGGAGTTGACGTTGTCGTTGGACGGCAGCAGGCGCGAGACCGAGGTTGTAGGCGCCGATATCGGGGCCGGAGAGCGACCCCAGATCGTTGTCCCCGCGGGTTGCTGGCAGAGCGCGGTCTCGCGCGGCGGATTCACCCTGGTGGGCTGCACCGTGGCCCCCGGCTTCGAGTTCCGGGGATTTGAGTTGGCGCCGGATGGTTGGGAGCCGGGTCGTTGAATATGGCGGGACCAGCCCGCCTCTGCTAACTGATGGTACCGCACGGGCGAGGGAGTAAGCGGAATGTCTTGGCGTTACATCGAACCGGCGGCAGGCCGCATGACCGAGGCGGTGCGATGACCCGCGCCGCCTCCCCCGCCCGGCTGTATCTGGTAACGCCGAAGGATTTCGAGCCCGAATCGTTTGCAGTGTTGGCAGGTCGTGCCCTGTCGGCGCATGGCGTTGCTTGCCTGCGGCTCGATCTGGGTGCAGCGCCCGAGGAAAAATGGCGGGTGGCGGCGAACCACCTGCTGCCGGTCGCCCATGCCCATGACGTGGCGCTGGTGATTGTCGACCACCACCGGCTGGTCACACCGCTGGGGCTGGATGGGGTGCATCTGGCGGCCAGCCGCACCCCGGTCCGTGAGGTACGCAAGGCCTTGGGGCCGGACCGGATTATCGGCGCTTTCGCCGGAGTCTCGCGCCATATCGGCATGACGCTGGGCGAGGCTGGCGCGGACTATGTGGCGTTTGGCCCGGTGGGCGATCCCGGTGCGTTGGGCGACGGCAGCCGGGCCGGGGACGAGATTTTCGAATGGTGGGCGGAGATGATCGAGATCCCGGTGGTCGCCGAGGGCGGCGCCACCCCAGCCGATGCAGCCCGGCTGGCGCCGATTGCAGATTTCGTGGCGCCGGACCCGGCCGTTTGGTCATCCCCGGAGGGGATAGAGGCGGCGCTGGCGCCTTACGCGGCGGCGCTGGCGAAGTGAGGTGGCGTAGGTTGGCCTAAACGTTCAGCAGCAGGTGTTCGCGCTCCCAGGGGCTAATAACCCGCATGAATTCCTCGAATTCGTGCTGTTTGACTGCACTATAGAGGTCGCAAAATCCTGAACCCAGAACCTCGCGCAACGGAGTGCTGCGCTTGAACTCGTCGATAGCCTCGAGCAGGCCATAGGGCAGTTCGCGGGCGTGAGCGTACGAATCGTCGCTGACCTCGGCGCGCGGTTTGATCTTCTCGGCCAAGCCGATATAGCCGGCCGCCAGTGAGGCGGCGATTGAGAGATAAGGATTGGCGTCCGCCCCGACCACACGGTTCTCGACCCGGCGCGCCGCGGGCTCGGAGATCGGAATGCGCAACCCGGTAGTACGGTTATCGTGACCCCAGTCGAGGTTGATCGGGGCGGTCAGGTTGGGCACCAACCGGCGGTACGAGTTCACATAGGGCGCCATCAGGCAGGCAGCGGCGCGCAGGTAGGTTTGTTGACCACCGATGAAATGGTAGAAGGCGTCCGAGGCTGAGCCGTCGGGGTTCGAGAACAGGTTCTGCCCGGTCTCAGTCACCACCACGCTTTGGTGGATGTGCATGGCGCTGCCGGGCTGGCCTTCCATCGGCTTGGCCATGAAGGTGGCGTAGCAGCCGCAGCGCATCGCCGCCTCGCGGATCAGCCGCTTGAACAGGAATACCTGGTCGGCGAGATCCAAGGGATCTCCGTGGTTGAGGTTGATCTCAAGCTGGGCCGCGCCAGCCTCCTGAATGATGGTGTCGATGTCGAGCCCGAGCGCCGCGGCGTAATCATAGATATGCTCGATGACTGAATCGTATTCATCAACCGCCGCGATCGAATAGGCTTGCGCCTTCTGTGCCTTGCGCCCGGACCGGCCGATTGGCGGCTCGAGCGGATAGTCCGGGTCGATGTTGGGCTTGGTCAGGTAGAACTCCAGCTCCGGCGCAATGACCGGGCTCCAGCCTTTGGCCGCGTACCGGCCAAGCACCCGGCGCAGCACCGAGCGCGGCGCGAACTCGACCAGATTTCCGGCGCGGTCGCAGACATCGTGGACGACCTGGACCGAGCGGTCGCTGGCCCAGGGAACGGCGCGGGTGGTCGATAGGTCGGGGCGCAGCGCCAGGTCGGCGTCGGTATCGTAGGCGTTGAAGCCTTCAAAATCCGGGTAGCCACCGGTGATGGTGAGGAAGAACAGCGACGTCGGCAAAAAGGTTGGCGCGTAGCGGGTGAATTTGGACGTCGGCATAACCTTGCCACGGCCGATGCCAGCAAAGTCGGGAGTAACGCATTCGACCTCCTCGACGCCGTGATCGCGGAGCCAGATTGCCAGGCCATCCGGATCATCCAGCGACGCCGGCGGCGAAACGCCTAGGCCAATCTCCGGGATAAGGCGCGCGGGGCGGGTGGTGGGCGACGGCGGATATTGATCGTTCATGAGGGACCTGGGCGATGTTTGGTGTGATTTCTCGACATGGGTTTAGAATAGCATGGTGAGGGTGAGGGCTGGCAAGGGGGTGGAGAGAAGTCAAGAAAACCACGAATCAGTTGGTTGGATTCGCTAAAACACACCATAATTCTAAATTATTGCATCCTATTTGTGAATAGTATTTAAGATTTTCAACTCTGAATTGTATTCAGATTACAACGCCATAATCTGTTAGAGTGAATTGGCCTTTTTCCTTCTCCCGTTGAGTTAATTATTCTAAAGTAAATACATCCACGCCAAAATTCTGCTACGCCGACCTGAGATTTTACGAGAAATGTCGTGCGAACGTCGTTTGTATTGGTGAAGAAAAATGATGCGAGTAAGAGTGCCACGACTGATGGGACGGAATGTCGTTGCGGTTGCACTGACATTTTGCATCGGTGCCGCAGCTAATTCATTGCCTGCAAGCGCCGAGCCGACCCTCGGATGCGGGAAGGTCCATACAATCGCGCAGGGTGATACGCTCTTTCTTCTCGCGGAGCACGCGTACGGCAATGGTCGACTCTTCAAAACTATCTTTGACGCGAACCTCGACCTGATGCCCGACGCTGGGACAGTCGAGATAGGAGACCAGATTCTGATCCCGTGTCTGGACGGCACCGGGCCACACACGCGCAGGGATGCAATCGCTCTGGGGTATCTCGTCGGGCTCAATGATCAGGTAGCCACATCGCTACAAAGATCGGAAACCTCAACACTGAATGCGCAAGACCCCGTCGAGCCGGCGGGTGATCTGCGCCAAGCATCGAGCCACGTCACCGGGAAGGTCGCGTCGGCGCCAGGGAACACTAAAACACCGTTTAGGTTTCTAACCGGCTCAGGGTTCGGCCCATTCTCGGAGAAAACTTTGGACGGTGGTGGCTTAATCACTGATCTGGTCCAGAATTCTGTGCTTGCGGTGGTCCCAAATCAGGCAATCCATGTTGCGTTCATAAACGATTGGTCGGCCCATCTGGAGACGTTGTTGCGCGACGGCGCCTATGAGGTTGGATTTCCATGGTACAAACCCGATTGCGCGAATCCGGACAAACTCAGCGAAGAGCTTCGCATGCGCTGTGCCGAATTCGCTTTCTCGAACCCGATTTTCGAAGTTGCATTTGCATTCTTTGCCCGTGCCGGCGATCCGGTGGCCAATCTCGCCAACCGAGACGACCTGATCGGGCGAAGGATCTGCCGAGTGAAGGGGCAATTCTTGTTTGATCATGATCTCCTTGACCAATTGATACCTATCCTCGCGATTGATGTTGCCGCGACTGCATCCGAGTGTCTCACGCGTTTGACTGACGGTCGGGTGGATCTGGTCGCCTTGATCGAACCGCAGTCGGCTGCAGAAATCCAATCGGCTGGCATGAGCGACAAGGTGACCGAAGTTCACAGCCTCGGATTTCGCCAAACCATCCATGCGGTGGCGTTTAAATCGAACCCAATCGGGTTGGCCTACTTAGATGTCATCAACCAGGGACTCGCCACGATGATGGCATCGGGTCGGTGGTTCACTGTAATTACCCCCCATTTCCCAGATGAACTCGTTAATCAATGTCATGAGATGAAGATTCTGCTATAAGAATCAATATGTTGAGGCATTGACGGGGCGGCTTGTATGGCACATCCGATGGGTGAATCGAAACGGGACGGGCTTCGGGTCGATTTCGACCGCCGCCTGAAGCTGGAATTTCACGGT
>DATLAW010000349.1:0-3420 GCA_035527255.1 Thermohalobaculum sp.
TGATGCGCAAGGCTGCCGCCCGAACAAAGGAGGCGCTCTGGAACAAGGTCGGTGAGATCCTCGGCGCCTTCACCCCGGACGAATGCAAAAACTACTTCACCGCCGCAGGATATGAGCCGGAATAGATGGATAACGCTCTAAATGAATCTGAAGCACAGCTTCATATGCCGTTCCAGAAAAAGGGAATAATCGGCGGAATCGTCCCAACTGACTGGGGCGTGGAGATATATGTAGACTCACTCATCAACAAAGGGTTCAGCGGCGGTCCATTGATTTGTAATGTTTCGCGACCTCACGCCAAACAGAACGTTAGAATAGCCGGTATCGTAGTCCGATTTCACTACGACTCTGAATCTTACTTACATCAAAGGTCTCCTGATGGGACTGTCCATGTTGACAACCACACATTTGTTCGCCCGAATAGCGGTTACGCCGTTGCGATTGGTAGCAAACGTATCAAAGATATGATCGATGATAACTTTTCAGAAGTAGTCTGACGAAGACTGAAACAGTCATATACGGGACGTCGCACGGGCCACGGCCCGTAGGGTGCGTGCTTGCACGCACCAAATTTCCGGACAGCTTGGTAGTTTCACGGTACGTCCACACGACCGCTCCGGGGCGGGATATGTCCTTCCGCCACCCGATCAACTACTCGTGATCGGCGACGCTTTCCCGCCCCATGCCCTGCACCTACCCGTTATCCTCGATCAAACTGTTGCCCCGGAGGTCCCCCGCCATGAACACCCACCTCCGCGCCGCCGCCATCGCCCTCGCGCTCACCGGCTTCGCGCTCGGATAAGGCGGTTCTTGGGTGGAATCGACCCGCCAAACGCGCCGAATTCGCCCGGAGCGGGAATTTCTGCTGCAAATTCCCGCAAATGCACTAGACCTTGGTATCCTTACGCCATACGCAGTTTCATGTGCTAGAGGAGCCGACTGCCAATGCCGCTTTCGCATTTTCGCCAACCACCAAAACTTCTCGGCCATGTCGGCACCGTCATCATGCCTGGTTCGTACCCCGACCGGCTGGAAGCGATTTTTCCCCGCGCCATCACCGATGAGGCGATCGCCGAGATCAAAACCTGGCCTGGCTATGAGCCGACGCCACTGCGCAACCTTGACCGGCTGGCCGGGGCGCTGGGGGTGCGGGCGGTGCTCTACAAGGACGAGAGCAGCCGATTTGGGCTCGGCTCATTCAAGGCGCTGGGCGGCGCCTATGCGGTCATTCGACTGCTCAGCGACAAGCTGGGGCTGAGCACGGCGGAAATTCGCGCGGGCAAGGGCCGCGAGGCGGCGCAGGCCATCACAGTAACCTCCGCGACCGACGGCAATCACGGTCGATCGGTCGCCTGGGGGGCGCAACAGGCCGGCTGCCGCTGCCGCATCTACATTCATGCCAAGGTTTCGGAGGGCCGCGCCAAAGCGATGGAGGCACTGGGCGCCACCGTAGTTCGGATCGACGGCAACTACGATGAATCGGTGCGCGTTTGCGCCCGGGAGTCGGCGTCGAACGGTTGGTTCGTGGTCTCGGACACCTCGTATGACGGCTATGTGGACATTCCGCGCCAGGTCATGGCGGGGTATTCGGTGATCGCCACCGAGGTGCTGGCTCAGGATGCGCCGAAATCGGGTGGACCAATCACCCATGTCTTTGTCCAGGCCGGAGTCGGCGGGCTGGCGGCCGGGCTGATTTCACGATTGTGGATGGAATTGGGCGAGGAAAGGCCGCGTCTGGTGATCATCGAGTCGGAATACGCCGCATGCCTGATAAAAAGCGCCAAGCAGGGCCGCGCCAGTTCGGTCAAGATCCGCCACGAGACGATGATGGCCGGGATGTCCTGCGGCGAAGTTTCCCTGCTTGCCTGGGAAATCTTGCGCCGCTCGGCGTCGGATTTCGTCACCATTGCCGATGGCGCGGTCGCCCCGGCGATGCGGATGTTGGCATCCGGCGTCGCCGGCGGCGGCGAAATCGAGGCCGGAGAATGTTCGGTTGCTGGTCCAGTGGCGCTGATCGCCGCCTGCTGCGATCAGCGGCGGCGCGGCAGGATGGGGTTGGACGGAGAGTCGCGGGTGCTCGTGATCGGCAGCGAAGGGGCGACCGACCCGGCGATCTATAACGAAATTCTGGCAACGGGCTAAGCCATGCCGTTGTCTGATTTGGCGGCGCTCCCACGCGGGTTCCCCGACGCCGAATTCGAAGCGAGGCTCGCGCGGGCCCAGCAGCTGATGCGAGACACCGGCCTCGCCGCCCTATTGCTGACAACCGAACCCGAGGTGCGCTGGTTCTCCGGCTTTCTGACCCAGTTCTGGCAAAGCCCGACCCGGCCGTGGTTCCTGGTGGTCCCGGCGCAGGGCAAACCGGTGGCGGTGATCCCAGCTATCGGCGCCGAGTGCATGGGGCGCACCTGGATCGAGGATATCCGCACCTGGTCGTCGCCCGATCCCGAGGATGACGGGGTCAGCCTGCTGACGGCAACGCTGCGCGAGGTCGCGGGCGGCGGGCCGGTGGGATTGCCGATGGGCCCCGAGACCCATCTGCGGATGCCGCTGAGCGACTTCGAGCGGGTGAAATCAGCGCTGGCTGGCATCGTATTCGCTGACGCGACGCCACTGATGCGCCGGTTGCGAGTGCTCAAGTCCGAGGCCGAGGTCGCAAAGATCCGGTTCGCCGCGCAGGCCGCCTCGAAGGCCTTTGCCAGGGTGCCAGAGATTCTGTCGATTGGCATGAGCGAAAGCGCCTGTTTCCGCACCTTCAAGATCGCAGCCCTTGAGGCCGGGCTCGACGATGTTGCTTATCTGGTCGGTGGCGCCGGACCGGGCGGGTACGGCGATATCATCTCGCCGCCGTCCGAACGCGCCCTGGCGCCAGGCGACGTGCTGATCTTGGACATTGGTGGCGTTCATGATGGGTATTACTGTGATTTTGATCGAAATTTCGGTGTGGGCTCAATCTCCGATGACGCCCGCCGCGCGCATGATCTGGTGTGGCGCGCGACCGAGGCCGGGCTGGCGGCAGCACGGCCGGGGGCGACCTTCGCTGATCTGTTTCATGCCATGCAGGGGGCGATGTCTGGCGGAGGCGTCAACGATGCCGCCGGTGATGCCAACGTCGGGCGGCTCGGCCATGGCTTGGGGATGCAGCTGACCGAGTTTCCCTCGATCACGCCCTGGGACCAGACGGTGCTGGAGCCGGGCATGGTTTTGACGCTGGAGCCGGGGATGGCGTTCGCGCCAGGAAGAATGATGGTCCACGAGGAAAACATCGTCATTAGCGAAGACGGCGCCGAACTTCTGACCGTGCGGGCGCCGCGGGAGATGCCGATTATCGGCTGAGCCCAGCCTTCTGAATCTCGGCGGTCAGAAAATCGGCGAGCACGCCTGCCACGCATCCCGCAACAGCTTGTCCACGCCGTGCGG
>DATLAW010000350.1:0-2584 GCA_035527255.1 Thermohalobaculum sp.
CTCCATAAGCCGCTTGCCGGCAATCAGATCAAATTTGATCCTGGCATCATGCAATGGATCAGGAATTCGCCCGCCGACCAGAAACCCCAACGTCAATCCGTGAAGATCGCGTACATCGGCGATTTTACTGATCGGATGATCCTGCTTGAACACCAGCGCCTCCGGGATGACAAGATACGGGTCCGGATAATGAAAATACCCTTCCCTTTCCTTCGTCCTTCCAAGGAAAATCATGGCGTCGATCTCGCCACTGCGAAGCTGGTTCATCAGCCGTGTCGGGGCTGTAACCTCGGTATTCCATTCAAAGGGCATTCCGAAATGAGGCGCGATGAATTCCTCGAAATAGCTGATCGCGGCGCCCTGCGGCTTTCCGTCCTCGGCCTTGACGACGTGCGGCGGGATATCGAAATATCCGATCTTGAGTGCATCTTGCGCTTGGCTGGCATCGGCAGCAAAAACAAGCGCACACCCGGCAATGGTTGAAAAAAGACGACGTATCCCAAGCGGACCCAACCTCATTGCCCCGCTCCCGGCCAATCCGGTCCCGGCGGCCCATGGTGAAGAACAGCGAGATTGCCCGCCGGATCGCAGTGCGACCGGCACTGGGAGGACAGGGCGGTTCCAGCACAGCACAACTTCGCCTCCTTCCCCGAACGCAAAAGCTTCGTAGTCCGCAGCGCCATTCTACCATATGATGTGATGCGGACACAGCACCGATCGCCGGCTGGAGGATCTTGCGGATGACTGAACGCCATGAACACCGCCAAACGCTGAGCGGCAAGTTCCTGCGCGTGACCATTCCGCTGATCTTCCTCTCGGTACTCGGGGTTTTCGCACTGGTTGAGACGATGACCCACCGCAACGCGGTCAGCCGCCTGGAACAGACCCTGGGCAGCATGATCCGCACGCAGGCGGCGGCGCTGGCGAACCCGCTGTGGAACCTCGATGATGACCAAATCCGCCTGTCGCTGGAGGCCATAGTCACCAACCCCGAGATCCTGTCGGCCCGGCTATTCGGCGAGGATGGCGCGCTGATGAACGCGGCGGGCGCCGTATCGGAAGACGCCTCGCCCGGCAATCTGATGCCGCTGCGCCGCGACATCGTCTACGACGCGGGCACCGGGCCGAAGACCATCGGCGCGCTCGAATTCGTCGCCACCCAGCAGTTCGTCTGGGAGCAGACCATCAACCGTCTGCTTATCGCAGCGATAATCGCGCTGGTGGCGGTGTCAATCGAGGTTGCCGCCGCGCTCTATGCGCTACGCACCATTATCGGCCAACCGCTGGCGCGGCTGCTGGCCTCGATCAGCCGGGCGCGAGGGGGCGACGAACGACAACTCGTGGCCTGGGACAGCACCGACGAGCTGGGCCAGGTGATCACCGCCTATAACGAAATGCAGGCCCAACAGCAGGAATACGAGGGCGATTTGCGGCGTGCCCGCGACACGCTGGAGGACCGGGTCGATGAAAGAACCGCCGAACTGGCGGGCAAGACCGCGCAGCTCGAACAGGTCTCCAAGCAGCTGTCGAAATACCTGTCACCGCAGGTTTACGAGTCAATCTTTCAGGGCCGCCAGGAGGTCAAGGTCGCCACAACCCGCAAGAAACTGACGGTGTTTTTCTCCGATATCGCCGATTTCACCGAGACCGCCGATCGGCTGGAATCGGAGGAACTGACCCAGCTTCTGAACCACTATCTGACCGAGATGTCACGGATCGCCCTCGATCATGGTGCGACCATCGACAAATATGTCGGCGATGCGATCCTGATCTTCTTCGGCGATCCGGAGACCCGGGGCGTGCGCCAGGATGCACGGGCCTGCGTGCGCATGGCCATCGCCATGCGCGAGCGCATGCGCGCATTACAGGGGGTCTGGCGCGCCGCCGGCATCGCCCATCCGCTGCGCTGCCGGATGGGCATCCACACCGACTTCTGCACGGTGGGCAATTTTGGCTCCGAGGACCGGCTCGACTACACCATCATCGGGCGCGGCGTGAACACCGCCTCGCGGCTGGAATCCCTGGCGACCCCCGGCGAGATCCTGATCTCGTATGAAACTTACGCCCATATAGAAGACGAGATCGCCTGCGAGGAGAAGGGAGAGGTCGAGGTCAAGGGGCTGGCTTATCCCGTGGCCACCTATCATGTGATCGGTGCGCGTGACGACGCGGGGAAAACTGCAGATTCAGTCAAGACAGAAATGGCCACTTTGTTGGGAATGGACCCCGACGCTATGTCGCCAGCGGACCGGCGCGCGGCCATCCTTCGTCTCTCCGACACGCTCAGATATTTGTCAGGCAATGATGCCGACACCAATGCGGCTGAATAGCGAGCCAACTCCGTATTTGCGACCGGATTCCTATACGTTTTGATGGCCACCGGAATGACCGATTAGGGTCAGGAATACGCGTTGCGCGCACTCACCGAGCGTCCGGAATGTTACGGTGGGTTCAACTGATCGCCGCAACACATACCTTTTGGAGAGGATGTGGAGCGATTGCCATGAAGAAGAAGTATCATCGAGTTGGATTTTCAGCAGCCCAGAGCGCGGAGCTTTGGGATCGCTGGCGCAAGGGTGAAAGT
>DATLAW010000351.1:0-8497 GCA_035527255.1 Thermohalobaculum sp.
AGTTCGCGACCGAGAAAGCTATGGAACGGAGAGATCATCGCACCGAGAGTCTGATGGCACAAATGGCTCGCTTCGAGTCTACGTACTAATGAGACCAAGGCGCGTGCGTATGCCCCATCAAGGCCACGGCCCACGAGCCGACCAAACAGGCCGGATACATATGAGCGACTTCCGCTATCCAATGCATACCCGCTTGCGAACAGCAGCCGGTCCATACATTTGTGCCAAAGAACGACATAACCTGATTTGAAGCTGGCTCTGAGTCCGTCTGATTGCTCGGTGTCTGCCTTCGGGTGCAAGGACGACCCTCAGTTCCACCCGATCCCGCTGCAACATCGAGGGTTAAAAATTGCTGCTGACGATTCCGGCTACGCACGTTTCAGCCCCATAAGCGACGCCCTTTCACCGGCGGGAGCGTCGGAATGCGATCGGCAAGCCGCCATTTGCGACCGATGGAAGATTCTCGTGAGGCACTATCGAACAGGGGCAAACAATTGTAGTGAGGAAGAATTGAGCGCCGTCAACCGCTGACAACGCGGTCGCGCGATCTGTCGTAATTGCAAAGTCGGATTTTGGCCAGTTTCCCCACTTCTCCATGAAATGCGAACGGCAGGTATATCCTGCAGAGTCGCCATCCTGGCTATAACATTGCTGCGCGGCGTACGAACGACCGCTAACGGGATGTTGCGCCGCGGTGTATCGGTGGTTGCCGAACGGCAAGTAGGTGTTCATTGTCCGAGACGTCCCAGGCGCCGTCTCGCAGCCGCTCGAGGGTCAGCACCGCATTTCGTGCCGTGCCGCGGAGTGCCCGGGAAGTTGGTTCGACCTTGTGGCAACTTGCTCAGTGCATCCGCCCGCCCAGCGGCACCTCATGATCCGCCGCCAGCAGCACCACCCGTCCCTCGGCATCCGCGACGCCCAGCGTCAGCACCTCGGACATGAAGGGGCCGATCTGGCGGGGGGGAAAGTTGACCACGGCCATGACCTGGCGGCCGATCAGGGTCTCGGGCGTGTAATGCTCGGTGATCTGGGCGGACGTTTTCTTGACCCCAAGCTCTGGCCCGAAGTCGATCCACAGTTTGAAGGCGGGTTTGCGCGCCTCGGGGAAGGGCTGGGCGTCGATCACCCGGCCGGCGCGGATATCCACCTTCAGGAAGTCGTCGAAACTTATCGGATCGGGGTTGATGGGGTCAGACATCGGGCTCTCTCCGGCAATTGCGGGGGTGCCTGATATCCATCCTGCGCTTCAAAAAGCAATAGGGCCGCTTGCCGGGGGGAGGCAAGCGGCCCTGTCGAGGAGCGAGGTTTGCTCCTAAAGTCTCACTGTCCGTCGTGATTCATGCCGTGATTCAGGCGGTGTTCAGGTGCCTCAGGCGACCATCTTCTCGGCTGCGGTCTTGAACTCGGTGACAGCTTCCTCGGCCCGGGCCTTGACGACCTCGAAGGCACTGGTGTTGGCTTTCTGCGCCATCTCGGCCAGCTCGTTCAGATCGGCTGCCGTCTTCTCGAATGCGCTCTTGATCACATCAATGCTCTGGGTTGCCTGATCGGCGTTCATCGGCTGAGCCTTGACGTCGGTCATCATGTCCTTGGCCTGGGAAACAGCGGCCTCGAACAGCGCAACCTGGCGCTTGTAGAGGTCCTGGTAACCGGCGGTCACAACCTTGTTGGCCTCGATCAGCGCATCAACGTTCTTCTTCTGCGCGGCCATCATGGCGTCGGTATCGACGACAGGCATCTTGGCGGTGGTGAACATGTCCTTGATCTTGTCGGCATCAAAGGCGAAAGCGTTCTTGTTGGTTTTGGTGGCGGCCATGGGTTCTCTCCTGGGCAATGTGTTTTGATGGGGCACGAGACTGGTCCTTTTGACCTGCCCCTGTTCATCTTGTAACCTATATTGTGCAGCGCACCAATAATGTCAAGAGTATTTTTGTGCGCCGCACCATTTATTATTCGGCAAGCTCGCGGGACCGCCCCGCGGCGGCGGCGACGGTCTTGATCATCAATTCCGGGAGTGCGGGCATCAGCACCGCCAGACCCGCCGCCGTGGTGCCGGCGGGGCTGGTGACATTGATGCGCAGCTGCTCGGCGCTGTCGGGCGAGGTATCGGCCAGTGCTCCCGTCCCGGCGACCGTGGCCCGCGCCAGTTTCATGGCCAGATCCGGTGGCAGCCCGGCGGCAGCTCCGGCCGCCGCCATCGCCTCGATCATATGAAATACATACGCAGGACCGGAGCCGGACAGGCCGGTGACCGCGTGCATCAGATCCTCGGTCGCGACCCGCACGGTTTGGCCAACGGCGGCCAGCAGCGCCTCGGCCACGGCAACCTGTGCCTCGGTGGCGGCCCCATTGCCGATCAGTGCGCTGATGCCGCGGCCGACAGCGGCCGGGGTGTTGGGCATCGAGCGGATGATCGGCGTCGCCGCCCCGAACATCGCCTCGAAACTGGCGATCGAGGTGCCCGCGGCGATCGACAGGAAAACCGTGCCCTGTCCGGCCAGCACCGCAAGCTGAGGTGCGGCCGCCGCCATCATTTGTGGTTTGACCGCGATCACGGCGATCGTCGCTGGCGCGAGTTTAACCGGGTTCACGGTCACCCCGAGGGTTGCCTGCCGCTTCAGCCAATCGGATGGGTAGGGATCGATCACCTGCACCTGCTCCGGCAACAGCCCACCCTTCAGCCAGCCTTCCAGCAAAGCGCCGCCCATCTTGCCGCAGCCGAGCAAAATAAGGGAACGGACCCCGATTGCTGTTAAATCCGTCGATGCCATGGCGCCATCCTCCGAGCTATTGAATCCGTCGCGCCAAAAAAAGCGCAGACCCCACGCACATGGAGCCGACGCTCAACCTAACCTGTGTCGGGACGCTTGTCAGGCGGTGCCGTATGCCTCCTCGATGGCAATCTTGGCGGCCTCCTCGGCACATTCCTCACCCCAGCCGACCAACTGGAAGGCTGGGTAGAAACGCTCGCTCAGTGCAATCGCCGAATGAAGCATCGATTCTATCTGTTCTGGCGTCGCATCCGCCCCGCCCGCCAGGTTCAACCCGCAGCGATAGACCAGCAATCCCTGCTCGCGCCAATGGGTGAAGCCGCCATCCCAGATCTTGTCGTTGACGATGTTGAGCAGGCGATAGAACTCGCCCATCCGCTCGTCCGGCGGGTTCAGGTCGAAAGTGCAAAGCAAGCGAAGCATGTCGTCATGGCCCGACCAGGCCAGCGACAGCGAATAGATGCGCCAGGCGCCCTCGATCGCCACGGCGATCTGGTCTTCGCCGACCCGGTCGAAGTCCCAACTGCTTTGCTCGGCAAGGGTTTCGACAATGTCGATCGGATGAACATCGGTTTCTGGAAGATAGTGCTCGACAGCAGCCATGCCTCTGTACCCCCATTCTGTGGTGGTCCGAGGGTCTATGCCCACAGGATACACCCAGGGTTGCCAAGGGTCGTGTGATATTACTTTCGACCCGCAAGATATGGTGGCACCAACCGCGCTCTCCGTAAAGCGGAAAACGCGGCTGTCACGAAACATTATTCCGTGGGCTACCACCGGCGATGGCGCTCAAAGGGGATTGCGCAGGTGTGGGATGGGTCAGGCGCCGGGTTTGCCCGCCAGCCGCGTCTCAAGCTCGGCGATCCGGGCGGCGAGGCTTTCGTTCTCCTCGCGCGCCTTGGTCGCCATCTCGCGCACCGCGTCAAACTCATCGCGGGTGACCAGATTGGCATCGGCCAACCATCGCTCGATCCAGGCTTTCATCGCCGTCTCGGCTTCGGTCTTGACGCCCTGAGCCATGCCGGCGGCATTGGTCATCAACTGGCTGAGATCGTCGAACAGCTTGTCGCGGGTTTGCATGGGTGCCTCATCCGGTTCGGGTCGGTGCACCCTATATGTGTTGCAACGCGCGCCAGTGCAACAGGCTGCTTACCCACGCTCGATGACCCGGACCGCCTTGACAGAGCGAAGGCGGTCCCGCACATCGGCGGGAACCAAACGGGAGCCCATATGATCCTTGCCATCCCCTTCCCCGATATCGACCCGGCGCTGTTCACCCTGGCCATCGGCGGCTACGAGTTCAGCCTGCGCTGGTATGCGCTGGCCTATATCGCCGGGCTGCTGCTGGGCTGGTGGCTGATGATGCGGCTGATGAAGCGCCCTTGGCTGTGGCCCGAGGGCAAGGCGCCGATGACCCCGGCGCAACCGGAAGACCTGCTGACATGGATGATCCTCGGCGTCATTCTGGGCGGGCGGCTGGGCTATGTGATCTTCTACAATCCGGCGTATTTCCTGGCCAATCCGGGGCAGATACTTCAGGTCTGGCAGGGCGGGATGTCGTTCCACGGCGGCTTCATCGGGGTGATGGTCGGGGTGATCCTGTTCACCCGGCGCAACCGAATTCCGCTGTTGCAGACCGGCGACGCGGTGGCGTTGGCAGCACCCGCCGGGTTGTTCTTCGGACGGTTGGCCAACTTCATCAACGGCGAGCTGTGGGGCCGGGTCACCGATGTACCCTGGGCCATGGCCTTCCCCGCCGCTGGTCAGGAGCCACGCCATCCAAGCCAACTATATGAGGCCGGGCTGGAGGGGCTGCTGCTGGGCGCGGTGATGTGGTTCCTGGCCGTGAGATGCAATTGGCTGAAGCGGCCGGGATCGGTGATCGGGGTTTTCTTCGTCGGCTACGGGCTGGCGCGCAGCCTGGTCGAGAACTTCCGGCAATGGGATGCGCAGGTCGGCTATGTGATCGAGATCGGCTCCGGCGGGCTGACCATGGGGCAGATGCTGTCGCTCCCGATGGTGCTGATCGGATTGGGCTTTATCTGGAACGCCAGGCGCGACCGGTCAGCAGACGGGCCAATTTGACGGCCCTGCTGGATATCATCCGGGCCCAGATCCGCGCGACCGGGCCGATGACGGTGGCGGACTATATGGCGCTGTGCCTCGGCCATCCGAAACACGGCTACTACATCACCCGTGACCCGTTGGGCGCGGCGGGCGACTTCACAACGTCGCCGGAGATCAGCCAGATGTTCGGCGAGATGATCGGGCTGTGGTTGGCGCAAGTGTGGATAGATGCCGGAAGCCCGGCCCGGTTCCGGCTGGTCGAGCTGGGGCCGGGGCGCGGCACGCTGATGGCGGATGCGCAGCGTGCGTGTCGGGCTGAGCCGGGGTTCAAAGCTGCGGCAGATCTGTGGCTGGTGGAGACCTCGCCCATCTTGCGCGCCGAGCAGGCGGAACGGTTGCCGGATGCGCAATGGGCCGAGCGGCTGGAGGATGTACCAACGGGGCCGTGCCTGATTATCGCCAACGAGTTCCTCGACGCCCTGCCGGTGCGCCAGTTCATCGCCTCGACCCAGGGTTGGCGCGAAAAGCGGGTTGGGCTGCGGGGTGACGCGCTGATCTGGGGATTGTCCTCGCCACTGCCAGGCGACTGCGATGCGCCCGACGGAACCTGGCGCGAGCAGTCAGCGCTGGCCGACGCGGTGGCGCTACAGATAGCTCGCCGGATCGGCGTGGATGGCGGCGCCGCGCTGTTCGTCGATTACGGGTACACAGCGACGAGCCGCCCGCCGGGGTTCACGTTGCAGGCGCAGCACCACCATGCGCCGGCTGACCCGCTGGAGCGGCCCGGGGCCGCCGACCTGACATGGCTGGTCGATTTCGACCGGCTGGCAACCAGCCTGGCCCCGTTGAAGACCGCCTGCACGCATCAGGGCGCATTCCTGGCCGCACTCGGCATCGGCCAGCGGGCCGCCGAGCTGGCATCGGCGCGGCCAAGCGAGGCTGACGCCGTCGCCGATGCGTTGGAACGCTTGACGGCGGCCAGCCAGATGGGGACCTTGTTCATGGCGTTGGCGGCCTGGCCTGCCGGACAGCAGAAACCACCAGGCTTTGGAGAGATAGTGTGACCCTGAGACCGATCCTTGCGGACAGCCTTAATCGGGTCAACCATGGTTTTTTCACCCGCGAAGGTGGGGTCTCGATCGGCGTCTATGCCGGGCTGAACGGCGGCCATGGATCGCGGGATACCGCCGAGGCGGTGACCGAGAACCGGGCGCGGATCGCGGCGCATCTGGGGGTCGAGACGCTGATCTCGGTGCATCAGGTGCATAGTGACCGGGCCGAGATGGTCACCGGTGCGTGGCCGGGCGCCAAGCCGCAGGCGGATGCGATGATCACCAACCGCGTTGGCATCGGCCTCGCCATCCTGACCGCCGATTGCGCGCCGGTGCTGTTCGCTGACACTAATGCGGGGGTGATCGGCGCCGCTCATGCCGGGTGGAAGGGCGCGCTGACCGGTGTGCTGGAGGCAACCATCGCCGCCATGGTCGGGCTGGGCGCGAAACGCGAGCGGATCGCCGCCGTGGTCGGCCCGGTGATCTCCCAAGCTGCCTATGAGGTCGGGCCGGAATATGTCGAGCGCTTCGTCGACGAGGATCCGATGCACGCCCGCTTCTTCGCAGGCGCCGCGCGTGAGCGGGCGATGTTCGATCTGCCGGGATTCTGCCTGCACAGGTTGCGCGAGGCCGGGGTCGGCAGCGCCGAATGGACCGGCCATTGCACCTATGCCGACGAGGACCGCTTCTACAGCTACCGCCGCACCGTCCACCGGGGCGAGCCGGATTACGGGCGGCTGGTGGCCGCAATCGCCCTCTGAGGTCCGCGCGATGACGACGTCCGGCGCCAACGACTTGCCTTACCGCTACCAAAGCCGGGGCCGGACGCCGCTGAACCTGGCGCTGCTGGCGATCGGGATTGGCATGTTCGGCACCGCTGCCGCGATGGAAGCGCGGCCGTTGATCG
Organism: Thermohalobaculum sp.; assembly: GCA_035527255.1. Taxonomy (GTDB): domain Bacteria; phylum Pseudomonadota; class Alphaproteobacteria; order Rhodobacterales; family Rhodobacteraceae; genus Thermohalobaculum. The sequence continues at coordinate 6,798 of DATLAW010000351.1, forward strand.
TCCTCGCCCCGATTGCCGCCTTCACCGGGATGCTGGGCTATCTGGTGATTTTCGACCGGCGCGCCGGAATGGAAATCGATAACGCCGGGTTGACCATGTGGCGCGGCACCCGGCGCGAGCGGATAGCACTCGACGAGATCGAGAGGGTGCATGTGGAACACTGGTCGGACAGCGTCGATGTGACGATCCACCAGCGTGACGGTGGCACCATCGATATTCCGGACCGGTGCCGACCCTCGCTGCGCCCCTTGACACGGGCGCTGGAGACCGCAGGAGTGCAAGTAACACAGAGCTGATCGGGACTTCGGGGGGGCGAAACCATGCTGCATTTCACCAGGGATGAATTCGATAACCGCATGGCCCGGACTCGGGCCGAGATGGCCCGGCGCGGCCTCGACGTGCTGCTGCTGTTCGCGCCGGAGAGCCAGTTCTGGCTGACCGGCTACGACACCTTCGGGTACTGCTTTTTCCAGTGCTTGATTGTGAGTGATGGCGCGCCGGTGCTGCTGACCCGCTCGGCCGATCTGCGTCAAGCCCAGCTGACCTCGACAATCAAGGAGATCCGGATCTGGAAGGACCGGGACGGGGCTGACCCGACCAAGGATCTGATGGCGCTGCTGGTGGATATGGGGTTGGCGGGTAGGCGGATCGGCTGGGAGACTGGGACGCAGGGGCTGACCCACTTGCACGGCGCCAAGCTGGCGGGGCGGTTGGAGGGCCTGAAGGATGCCTCGGACCTGATGGGCGTGCTGCGGCTGGTGAAAAGCCCGGCCGAGATCGCCTATGTGAAGCGCGCCGCCGAACTGGGCGATCTGGCCTGGGACGCGGCGGCGGCGCGAGCCCATGCCGGGGCCGACGAGGGCGCGATCCTCGGCGCCATGCATGATGCGATATTCTCCGGCGGCGGCGACTATCCGGCCAACGAGTTCATCATCGGCTCGGGCGAGCACGCGCTTTTGTGCCGCTACCAGTCCGGGCGGCGCAAACTGGACGCGCAGGACCAGTTGACGCTGGAATGGGCCGGGACCTACCGCCACTACCACGCCGCCAACATGAAAACGATCATCATCGGCGAGCCGCGCCCGCAGCATCTGGCGATGCAGGCGGCGGCCAGGGACGCGCTTTTCGCCTGCGAGGCGGCGCTGCAACCGGGCCGCCCGATGGCCGATGTCTTTGCCGCCCACGCCAAGGTGCTGGACGCGGCGGGCCTCGGCGCCCACCGCCTCAACGCCTGCGGCTATTCACTGGGGCCACGCTTCTCGCCGTCGTGGATGGAGGCGCAGATGTTCTACGAGGGCGCGCCGACCGTGATGGCGCCGGGCATGGTGTTCTTCCTGCATATGATCCTGATGGACAGCGACAGCGGTACGGCGATGACCCTGGGCCGGACCTCGGTGGTGACCGCGACCGGCGCGGAGGGGCTGAGCCGGATGCCGGTGGAAATGGTGGTGGGGTAATTATTGCATTGGCGATTCCGTCACAGCGTGGCGTTCCCGAGGGTCAGGACTGATAAACTTAGCGAAAGCGTCATCGGGCACATGGAAGGTCCGTTGTGCGGAGGTGGGTTCAACTGATCGCCGCAACACATACCTTTTGGAGAGGATGTGGAGCGATTGCCATGAAGAAGAAGTATCATCGAGTTGGATTTTCAGCAGCCCAGAGCGCGGAGCTTTGGGATCGCTGGCGCAAGGGTGAAAGTC
>DATLAW010000352.1:0-12366 GCA_035527255.1 Thermohalobaculum sp.
TGATGCCACGGCTGATCGGGCTGTCACTCTATCGGTTGGACATCAATTTCCGTGAATCCGCAGTGATCGGCATCGTCGGTGCGGGCGGCATCGGAGCAACGCTGAACACCGCCATCGACCGCTACGAGTTCGACTCGGCCGGTGCGATTCTGATGATTATCATCGCGGTTGTCATGGTGGCCGAATACTCGTCCAGCCATGTCCGCAAATGGGTGCAGTGATGCCAATCTCGACGCAAAATGGCCAGCCCGCCTGGCGGCATCGCACCGGCACCCAGGGATTGATGCTGTGGGCCGGTTGGCTGGCGCTAGTGGCGCTGTTCATCTTCTGCTGGCAGGTGATGACCAAGGACACCATCTGGATGTTCGTCTTCGATGCGTCGTCCAAGGCGGCGGATCTGGGCAACCGCATGTTCCCGCCGCGCTGGTCCTATATGGAAAAGCTGTGGTGGCCGATGTGGGATACCCTGAACATCGCCACGCTGGGCACCATGATGGGCAACATCATCGCCGTGCCGGTGGCCTTCATGGCGGCGCGCAACACCACCCCCAGCGTGTATTTCGTGCGGCCGATCGCACTGCTGATCATCGTCTCGTCACGCTCAATCAACTCGCTGATCTGGGCGCTGCTGCTGGTCTCGATCATCGGCCCCGGTGTGCTGGCAGGGGTCATCGCCATCGGGCTGCGCTCGATCGGGTTCGTCGCCAAGCTGCTGTATGAGGCAATCGAGGAGATCGACCAAGCCCAGGTCGAGGCGGTCACCGCCACCGGCGCATCGCCCGGACAGGTGATCGATTACGCCATCGTGCCGCAGATCCTGCCGACCTTCTTCGGCATCTCGGTGTTTCGCTGGGATATCAATATCCGCGAATCGACCATTCTGGGTCTGGTCGGGGCTGGCGGCATCGGGCTGCAATTGTCGGCGTCGCTGAACGTGCTGGCCTGGCCGCAGGTGACGATGATCTTCATCGTCATCCTGGCCACCGTGGTGCTGAGCGAATGGGTCTCGGCCAAGGTTCGGCATGCCATTATCTGAAGTGCGGACCTCCGAGCGGCTTGATGCCGGTTGGGTCTGCCGACGCTATGAGGAAATCCGCCCCCGGCTGACCGAGGCGGCGTTCCCCGCACGGTCGCGGCGGATCGGGAATTTGGGCGACCTGATCGACGAGATCGATGTTTTCGTGCTGGACGGGTACGGCGTTTTGAACGTCGGCAAGCGCAGGGTTCCGGGTGCGCCGGAGCGCGTTGCGCAGATGCGCGCGGCGGGCAAACGGGTGTTTGTTCTGACCAACGGCGCCTCGCATCCAGTGGCGCATTCGGTCGAGCGGTATCGCGGGTTGGGTTTTGACTTCAGTGTTGAAGAAATCGTCTCAAGCCGCGATGCGTTGGGCCGGGCGCTGGTTAGCCGGCAAGCGTTGCGCTGGGGTTTCGCTGCCATCGAGGTATCGGTGATTGGCGATCTGGCCGCGAATAACCTGCTCCTGCGTGATGATCCGGCTGACTATGACGCGGTTGATGGATTTGTGCTGCTGGGCACCGGTGCCTGGGGACGAGCGCGCCAGGATCTGTTGCTGGCATCCCTGCGGACCCGGCCCCGCCCGGTTCTGGTTGGCAACCCGGACCTGGTTTCGCCGCGTGAAGACGGGCTGGCGGCCGAGCCAGGGCTATATGCACACGAGATTGCCGACCTGACCGGCTGTGTGCCGGAGTTCTACGGCAAGCCTTTCGCCAATGCCTTCGAACTGGTGCGCGAGCGCATCGGCGCGGGCGTGCCGCCGCACCGCATTGCGATGGTTGGCGACACTTTGCACACCGACATTCTGGGCGGCGCTGCCATGGGTTGGCGGACCGTGCTGGTGATGGATCACGGGTTGCTGAAGGGGTTTGCGCCCAAAATGCTGGATAAGCTTTCGAATATCCGTCCCGATTTTATCGCCGATTCGACCTGACAGGCGCGGCCTTCGCCGCGACTATTATCAGGCTTTGCTGACCGCCCGGAGTTGCGACGATGCAACCGCCAGCTTGGCGACGCTGAGGGCGCCGCTGGCGCGTAGTTCGGCGATCAGCCGGTCGGCGCGGTCGGCGGTCTCGGCGTTTGCCTCGGCCCATTTAGCGATACTGGCGACGCCGGGCTTGGCGCCCTTCAGCGCCAGCGCGGCAGCGCCGATCGCCGATTGCTGCGCTCGGAGGTCGGCCATCAGGCGGCCGAGCGCGATACGCTCCCAGTGGTCCGCCGGTTTGACCTGGCGCGAGACCGAGCGGAGCCAGTCGAGACCGAACCGGGCACCGGCGGCGAAGTAGTTTGCTGCCACATCCGAGACGTCGCGGCCAAGCGCGCTGGCAACATCGATCACGTCGAAGGCGCCGCCCAGCAACTCGAGCGCCGCCACCTTGCCGGCCAGCGCCTTGGGCGCGCCGGCCTTGGCAAGTTCGGCGCTGCGGGTCGACAGACGCTTCTTCGAGAAATCGGTAATCGTGCCGTCCGCCGTCGCCGCAATCTGCTCGACGCCGGGGCCGTAGAACGCAATCGACTCGCCGATCGAGCGGCCACTCCCGCCCTGTAGCAGCCGCAGGCTTTGGGCCGCGATCATGTCCGATAGCGCCAGATGCATTTCGGTCTGAGTTCCCGCCGTGACCTTGTTGTCGAGTGCGTTTATTTCGGCGGCGATGCCGGGCAGACCGTAGACCTCGCGGGCGATGATGAAGGCGCGGACGATCTGGCCGACCGAAGCCCCGGTCTCCTCGCGCAATCGATTGTGGAGTGACGGCCCGGCCTCGTTGACCAAAGCATTGGCGGTGACGGTGGCAATGATCTCGCGCCGCAGCCGGTGGGTCTGGAGCACCCCCTTGTACTTGGTCCGGATCGGGCCCGGCATATAGTCGAACAACAACCGTTCCATATAGGGGTCATCTGGCACGTCGGAGCGAACCAGATCCGAGAACAGGGTAATCTTGGCGTAGGCCACCAGGACCGATATCTCGGGCCGGGTCAAGCCGCGGCTGGCCTTGCGGCGGTCGGCCAGTTCCTCATCAGTCGGCAGCAACTCGACCGCGCGATCGAGCAATCCCTTGCTCTCGAGCGCGCGCGTGAAGCGGCCATGTTCCTCCAACATCGCCGGCGCCCGGGCCTCGACCAATGAGATTGCCAGGGTCTGGTTGTAGTTAGTTTGCAGCACAAGCGCACCGACCTCGTCGGTCATCTTGGCGAGCAGGGTGTTGCGTTGTTTCTCGGTCATGTCACCGGCACCGACCACAGCTCCGAGCGCGATTTTGATATTGACCTCGTGGTCGGAACAATCGACGCCGGCCGAGTTGTCGACAGCGTCGGTATTAAGTTTGACACCACGGGCCGACAGCTCGATGCGCCCGCGCTGGGTCACGCCCAGATTGGCACCTTCGCCGAGCACCCGGGCACGCACCTCGGTCGCATCAACGCGGGTTGCGTCGTTGGCGCGGTCACCGACATCGGCATGACTTTCATGCGATGCCTTGATGTAGGTGCCGATGCCGCCGAACCACAGCAGATCGGCCGGTGCCTTCAGCAGCGCGTGGATCAGCTCGAACGGTGTTGCCCTGTCGGTCTTCAGCCCGGACAGTTCCTTGATCTCCGGGGTCAGGGTGATCGATTTGGATGAACGCGGGAAGATGCCGCCGCCCGTCGAGATTAGCTTGGTGTTGTAATCCTGCCAGCTCGAGCGCGGCAGGGCGAACATGCGGGCCCGCTCGGCAAGGGTTTTAGCCGGATCGGGATTGGGGTCGATGAAGATATCGCGGTGGTCGAAGGCCGCAACCAGCTTGATCTGGTCGGAAAGCAACATGGCGTTTCCGAACACATCGCCAGACATGTCGCCGCAACCAATTACCGTGAAAGGCTGGGTCTGGGTGTCGTGGCCAAGCTCGCGGAAATGGCGCTTCACCGCCTCCCAGCCACCCTTCGCGGTGATGCCCATGCCCTTGTGGTCATAGCCGTTCGAGCCACCCGAAGCGAAGGCGTCGCTGAGCCAGAACCCGTATTTCGCCGCCATCCCGTTTGCGATATCCGAGAACGTCGCAGTCCCCTTGTCGGCAGCGACAACCAGATAGGGATCGTCGCCATCGCGGCGGATCACCGATTTCGGCGGCACCACATCCAGGCTATCGAGGTTGTCGGTGATGTCCAGCAAACCAGACAGGAAGGTTTTGTAGCAGCGGATCGCCTCGGCGAGGACTTCGTCACGGGAGCCGCCTGCGGGCAATGATTTGGGAAGGAATCCACCCTTCGAGCCAACCGGCACGATGACCGCGTTCTTGACCTGCTGGGCTTTGACCAGACCCAGCACCTCGGTCCGGTAATCCTCCTTGCGGTCGGACCAGCGCAGGCCGCCGCGGGCGACCGGGCCGAAGCGCAGATGCACACCCTCGATCCAGGTTGAGTAGACAAAGATTTCGCGCCATGGCCGGGGCAGCGGCAGGTCATCCAGTTTAGCGCAGTCGAACTTGAACGAGACATAGGCTTTCTGCCGACCGTCGGCATCTGGCTGATAGCAGTTGGTGCGAAGCGTCGACTGGACGGCGTTGCGGAAGCGGCGCAGGATGTTGTCGACGTCGAGGCTGGCGACAGCTTCGAGTGCCACCTCGATCTGGTCGGAGATGTCCGCTGCCGCCGCGTCACGAGCCTTGGTCGAAGCGCCGGTGGCGGGATCGAACATTGCATGGAACAATGCCACCAGTGACCGGGCGATTCCGGGATTACCAGCCAGCGCGTCCTCCATATACTCAACCGAGTAGGGAATCCGTGCCTGGCGCAGGAAACGGCTGTAGGCGCGCAGCAGAACGGTTTCACGCGCGCTGATGCCGGCCAGAAGGACCAAGCGGTTCAGCGGATCGTCGTCGGCCTCGGCGGACCAGACTGCGGCGAAGGTTTCCTCGAGCTTCTCGCGCAGGTCGGAGAGGACCACGTCGCTACCGTCGGCCGACTGCATATAGAAGTCATGCAGCCAGATTTCCTCGTCGCCGCGGTCAATCTCGAAGGGAAATTCCTCAAGCACCCGGAAACCCATATGCTCGAGCACTGGCAGGCAATCCGACAGGGGCACCGCACGGCCGAGCCGGAACAGTTTGAACCGAACCGCCGAATCCGGGTCCTCCAGCCTGCGATAGAACTTCAGCGCCAGCGGAGCGTCGTCGGTCAGCTCCTCCATCTTCTCGATATCGGCGATGGCATTGACGGTGTTGAACGCGTCGCGATAGCTGGTGGTGAAGCCACGGTGATAGAGCGCATGCAGGCGATTGCCTTCATGCTCGCCTATCCGGTCAATCAGCGCGTCGCGCAGCACATCGCCCCAGCTTCGCACGGTGCCAATGATTTGTTGCTCGATCGCGGCAATGTCGTGATCGGCAACCGCACCATGGGACACGGCGACGACGAAATGCACCCGCGCCAGGGCCTCGTCGCCAAATGAAGGCGTCCAGGTAGCAACACGGCCCTGGAATGCCTTGGCCAGGATCTCGCCCATCTTGACGCGCAGCTCGGTATTGTAGCGCTCACGCGGGACGTAGATCAGGCAGGATACGAAGCGGCCGAACCGGTCGGGCCGCGCAAACAGCCGGGTGCGCGGACGCGTCGCGAGGTGAAGCACACCCAAGGCATTGCCGAATAGCTGATCGTCCGAAGCCTGGAACAGCTCGTCGCGCGGATAGGTTTCCAGCACGTTGGTCAGCGCTTTGCCATCATGGCTGCCGGGGGTGAACCCGGCGCGGGCGATAATCCGCTCGACCTTCTGGCGCAACAACGGGATCGCCCGCGGGCTGCGGTTATAGGCGCCCGAGGTGAAATGGCCGATGAAGGCGTGCTCGCCAATCACCTGCCCCTTGGCGTCGTAGTGCTTGACCCCGATCAGGTCGAGATGGACGGTCCGGTGTACAGTTGAGCGCCGGTTCGCCTTGAGGATCAGCAGCGGCGAGTCGTCGGCGACGAAGGCATCCATCTCCGGCGACCAGTGGACAAAGTTGCCGTCGGCATCGCGCAGAATAGTGTAGTTCGGATCGCGCATCAGCCCCAGGCCGGAGCCATCGACCACATCCGTCCCCAATTCGCGCCCAGCGCCGATACGGTATTCGCGGTAGCCGAGAAAGGTAAAGTGGTTCTGGGCCAGCCATTCCAGAAACTCGGCCACCTCGGCAGTGGCCTCGGCTGCCTTCTTCGGCGCATCCTTGCGCAGCGCCGCCGTTACCTCCGTCAGCTTGCCCAGGATCGGCCGCCAGTCATCAACCGAGACACGCACATCCGCCTGCATCTGGCGCAGTTCCGCCTCGAGCCTGGCGAGCGTCGCATCGTCGCCGATCTGATCGACCTGCGCCTGGATCACCGATTCGCGCAGGCCCGCCGCAGCGCCGGATTCGAGCAAACCGCTGCGTGCACCCTTGGCATCGCGGCTGACGGTCAGAACCGGATGCAGGAGGGTGTGGATACCGATGCCGCGTTCGGTCAGGAACGCTGTGAGCGAATCGACCAAAAACGGCATGTCGTCATTGATGACCTCAAGCACACTGTGGGGCGATTCCCAACCATGCTCGGACATGCGCGGGTTATAGAGCCGCACGCGCGGTGTGCCGGGCTTGCGATTGGCACCGAACTTCCACAAGGCGAGAGCGGCGCCGTAAAGCTGCTCGGGCTCGGTGTCGACCACCTCGTCCGGGGATACATTGGCGTAGAACCGGTCCAGCGCCTGGGAGAACCCTGCCCGCTCAGACTTGCCGAGCCGTCCTGCGCCGATCTCATGGACCGCCGCCAGCTTTGCGTTTAAACGCTCGAGCTCTCCATGCCGCATCAGTTATCTCCCCGGTCACAATCATGTGCAATCCGACCGGCCTATCAACTTCGTTCGGGCCGGCCAAGGTTTGCTATTGGTTCATCTGAGCACATGAACATCAGAATGACTAATCAAGCGTAGAGAGCAACGACCAAACGATGGCCTCGCACGAGATTAGTGCTCGATTCTGGCGAATTTCAACCGAATTGGCGTCAAAGCCTGGATCGGCGAACGCCTCACTCGCTGGTTTTTGTGCGCTTGCCGACACTGGCTGCCGTCTGCTCGTAGAGCAGTTTGCGCTCGTCATCGGTGGGCGGGCCCTGGCGGCGCATGTCCTTGCCCAGATCGACGGCGCGCTGCACGGCGGGGCGATCCTTGATGCGGCTGCGCCAGGCGGTGACATTGGGAAACGGGGCCAGCGCGGCGCCCAGCGGTTTGGCGATCAGCACCCAGGGCCAGCAGATCATATCGGCGATCGAGTAATGGCCAAGGATGTAATCGCGGCCATCGAGGCGGCGTTCGAGCACCCCGAGGCAACGATCGTATTCGCGGGCGTAGCGTTCGCGGCCATAGTCGCCGACCCCCTCGGGCGCGTAGTTGACGAAATGGCTGAGCTGGCCCGCCATCGGTCCCTGGTTGCCGACCTGCCAGAACAACCATTCCATCGCCTCTTTGCGACCGAGCGGGTCAGTCGGCAGGAATTTCCCTACTTTCTCGGCCAGGTACCACATGATCGCACCGGATTCGAAGATTGCAACCGGGTCACCCGGCATGTCGTGATCGACGATGGCGGGCATCCGGTTGTTGGGGCTGATGGCGAGGAATTCCGGCTTGAACTGGTCGCCCTTACCGATGCGGACCGGGATCATGGTGTAGGGTGCATCAAGTTCCTCCAACAGGATTGCGACCTTCCAGCCGTTCGGTGTCGGCCAGTAATAGAAGTCGATCATGGTTTTGCCTTTGGTTCTGTGGCGGCTGCACCGGATGCGATCAGGGCGTCGATCTCGGCCGGCTCGTAGCCGATTTCGGCAAGAACCGCGCGGGTGTTGCCGCCAAGCGCCGGACCGCCGGAGCGATCTTCGGCGGGGGTGCCTGAAAAACGCGCCGGATTGCGGCTTTGGCGCAGGCGGCCGGCCTGGGGGTGGTCGGTCTCGACAATGATGCCATTCTCAACCACCTGGGGGTGGCTTGTCATCTCGCGCCGGGTCAGCACCGGTGCGCAGGGCACGTCATGGGCATCCAATCGGTCGATCCAATCGGCGCTGGTGCGGCCGAGCAGCGCCTGCTGGGTCATCTCGAGGCGCTCGGGTTTATGAACCTCCAGTCCCTCGGAGGTCAGGAAACGCGGGTCGTCGATCCATTCAGGGCGCTCGCAGGCCTGGGCCAGCTTGACCCAATCGGCGCGGCGGAACGCGGCGACCGAGATGTAGCCGTCGGCGGTCTGGTAGATCAGGTCGATGAAGCTTTGCGCGGTCTCGGCCTCAACCTCGTCGCCGACGAAGGTGTTGCCGCCCATGTCGGAACTCCAGAGAAAGGCGATCACGGTGTCGAGCATAGACAGGCGAATGTGCTGCCCCTGACCTGACCGCTCGCGCGCGAACAGAGCCGCGGAGATTGCCTGGGCGATGGTGACGTCAGTCAGCTTGTCGGGCAGGATTGTTCGGACCAGCGCCGGGCGGCGCTGATCGGAACCCGCCTGAACCGTCGTCAGGCCGGAAAGCGATTGGATCAGCGGATCGAAGACCGGCTTGCCGGCATAGGGGCCAGTCTCGCCGAACCCGGTGATCGAGGCGAAGATCACGCCGGGGTTGATCGCGCGGGCGTCCTCGTAGCCGACACCCAGCCGCTCGACAACGCCAGGGCGAAAGTTCTGCATCACCACGTCGGCCCCGGCGATCAGCATCTTCAGGGCAGCTACGCCATCGGGATTTTTCAGGTCGAGCGCAATCGAGCGCTTGTTGCGATTGTTATTGAGGAACGAGGCCGAGAAACCACCGCGCCGGGTTGCGACGTGGCGGCTGTGGTCACCGATGCCCGGTGCTTCGACCTTGATCACGTCGGCACCCTGGTCGGCCAATATCATCGCCCCCAACGGCCCAGAGATCATCGCCGTCAGGTCGATCACACGTACACCGTCAAGCGGTCCGGGCATTGCAGGTCTCCGCGCCATTCCAACTGTCTGACCCGAAAGGAAGGGCGCTGAGCGCGGATTGCAATGCAAATCCGGCTCTCGGTCGTGCCACGGGCCGGAATGATCACACTCTGCATTTTCGTCTTGCTGGGCGTTTGACTGGCGGCAGCGATTCGTTGCAAGCTTGCACGGGTACATAACCTATTGAAGTGTATATTGAATCTATTCCGTGCTTCAATCGGTGGCGAGGAAAGTGCGGATATCGGCCGCAAAAGGCCCCAACCTACGGCAGTGGCGATTTGCACCGGTCCTACTGGCACGCATTGGGCGATGATGTGGCCGGGAAGCGGCGGCTGGCCAAGCCGCTGGAGTGGCGCGACGTACCCGGTTGAGCTTGTCCGCTTGCCCCCTCCAGATCTACCTTACGGCAAGGCTGGAACGGGCCTGTGACAGTTCGCGCGTTGTCCGCTCGAGGCGGTTGCCGAGAATGCGAACCAGTTCCAGTGAGATATCGGGAAACTCGCGCATCAGGTTAAGGACTGTACTGCGATCAAGACGCAGGGCTTCGAGATCAGTGCGGGCCGCGATGGCGGTCGATCGGGCCTGATCGCAGATCACCGCAAGTTCGCCAAAAATTTCGCCCTTGCCGAGGACGGCAACCGATTGCTCGCCGCCATCGACCGGGACCAGCACATCGACCTCGCCATCGATGATGATGAAGGCGGCGTCACCCTCGTCGCCCTTTTCGAACAGCCGCTCAGCAGCGCGATAGGTTCGCGACTCGCCCATCATCGCGACGACCCGAAGCCGCTTCAGGTCGATATTGCGGAATAGGGGCATCTCCTGGAGCACCTGCACAGCATGGTTCAGGCTCATGATGCTTCTCTCCCTCTCGTTTCGTCAGTGGCGGCGCTATGATCATCCGATGGACCAACCGTCTCCGAGCGGACGCCGCCGCTGTCGTCGATCTTGACCAACAGGTCGGCATCGCGCGCGACCCCATCGGTCGTGGCAAAAATTATCGTGGCATCGGGCAGTTCTTTCCTGACCAAGGCTCGCAGCGCGATGTCGCCCGGATCACTGCTGCCTGCAATGCCGTCAAGGATCAGCAGCTTTGGGCGCTTCAGCAATGCCCTGACCAGCGCGGTCCGCCGGCGAGCCGTAGCGGAGAGATTGGAGCCTCCATTGCCGGCAGGCGCTGACAGGCCAAGCCGGATCAGGTCATCGCGGAGTCCAGCTATGCGGATCGCAGCTTCCATCCTTTCAGCCAACAGCTTCCAGGCGGATTTCCGGTCAAAACGGCGCTTGGCGTTGATGATGTTCTCAGCGACGGTCCGGCCAGGGCTGAATCGGTCCTGATCGAAGAATACAAAATCGTCACGACCAGCCAACGACTTCCGCGCACTGGCCTGGCAAGCCATCAACCGGGAGATCCGCGCATCGTCAATAACTTCGAGCCTATCGCGGGTCTGGACGAAAGCAAGTGCCAGCGCCTGAACGGTTTCGCGCTCTTCCGGTCCCATCGCTTCGGTCGGCTGGCCATGATATTTTTGAATTAGATCCGCCGCAGCAAGGATATCGGCCTTGGGATAGGCCGGAAAACTATCGAGCACGGACGAGTTTTCTTCGACCGCCTCGACTAAGTTGGCAAATTCCTGGGCAATATCGCGGCCAATAGCTTCGAGTTCGGCGCGCGCACCGCATGAATCCAGGGCGTCGGCTACCAGCGGCAGCCGCATAAAGGCCCGGAAATCGTCGGTCAGTTGCGCTGGCAAGCCGAAAAGCACATTCGCAAACAGGGAACCGTTGGTGTTGAAGCGCCCGGGCACCCACGGCTCCGCGATATCTTCGAGTTCATCGGCACCGAACCCGGCCGCGAGTTCAGCCCGCGCCGCCAGGATTGGCCCGGTCCAGCGCTCGGCGTCGCGCGGGTCGATTCGGCTGTCGAGCGCGCCGGCCACCAGGTCGTCGGCCAGACCGGCCTGGTCAACCAAACCGAGCAGGCGGCTATCGAGACCTTCGGGCCCACCAGCGCCCGATGCCGCATAGTCGATCCAATCGCCCTCTGGATCGGCGGTTATGTTGCCGGTCCACCTGGCCTCGCGCAACAGCACCACTGCCTCGGCGGTCGATTGCTCCGCCAGGTCCGGCGCACATCGCAATAGCCCATAGACCAGATTGTCGCGGATCGAGCGCGAAATCATGCCGGGCTCGGCCCCGACATAGGCGAGCATCGCGCCGATTTGCGGCATCGTTGCATCATTCAGCATCTGGCCGCCGACAGTGACCCGGCCGACGGCCGGTTCAAGCAGGCCCCCGGCCATCCGCAACAGGGCCTCGCGCGCACCATTCTCGCCGCCAGACACGGCAACGGTCTGGCCGGGTCGGATGAGCAGGCGCGAAACAGTGAGGCCCCCAGTACCCGGACCACCCTCGACGCCGGATAGTTCGAGATCGCCCTGCAGGGGCTCAATGTCAGTGGAAAAAACCCGCTGCGCGCCGTACAAATCGTCGCCGGTGAAGCTTTCGACAACAAATTCGTAACGGCTGTTAAAGTCATTCCACCGCTGAATATAATTCAAAAGCTCCTTCCACGGTCCAGCGAGATCTTTGTATGCGGCAAGCACAGCGACCAGGGAACCGAAGTCAAGATCACCAGTGATCACTAGATAACCGCCCGCAGAATAAAAGAAAAACGGTGTCAGCTGGTTCAGGAAATTATTCAGGAACTTGATGGTGAACTTGCGTTTGAACAGATCCATTCGGATCAGGGTATTTTGATGGAGGCGCCCGGAAATCTGCGCCATATGCCAGCGCGCGGTGTCGTTGGTATGGATATCGGCGATATTGGAGATGCTCTCGCTGATCGTGTCGGCCAGCACCCGGGTGTTTCGGGCCCGCGCCTTGTTGAGACGCACCACTTTGGCCTGGAGCATCGGGATCAGATAGGCTTGGGCCGGATAGAGCGAAACGGCGGCCAGTCCAAGCCACAGATCCTGGACGAAAATGAACACGACATAGACACACAGCAGTCCGCCCTGGAAGGCGGGGGTGGCGATCACCTCGCCGAAAAACCCGCCGAGGGGTTCGATCTCGCCGAGCATCGACTGGATCACTTCACCGGGCTTGGTCGTGCGGAATCGCAAGATGCGAAAACGCATCACCTGCTCGAAAATCTGATAGCGCAGGCGGCGCAGCATCCGCTCGCCAGTCATGCCGACAGAGATATTAAGTAACCATTTGATGCCGTTAATCATAACAACCATGCCGAGGAAAGCACCGCATAACGTCAACAAATAGGGGATCTGCTGGAGCTCGATGCCGAGAATTTCGCGGGGGAAATCGCGGCCGCTGATGGCGTCGTTGACTATGATCTTTGGGATCTCGAGCGAGACATAAACCAAAGGAAACGATAACACTGTCAGCACGAGAATGAATATCTGC
>DATLAW010000353.1:0-3308 GCA_035527255.1 Thermohalobaculum sp.
ACTCCCGTTGGAATCCCTGCCCTAGATCGGGAAACCGGACAGGAAACTGCGCAGGTTGTCACCCAGTTCCGGGCACAGGTAGCCACCCTCCTGCACGATAACCGTCGGCAGGTTCAGTCCCGCCACCACCGCCGCGATGCGGGCAAATCCAGGGGTAGATACCGCAAGCCCGCCGAATGGGTCGCCCTCGAAAGCATCCAGGCCGAGGGCCAGGATCAGCACATCCGGCGCAAAGTTTTCTACCCGCTCCAGCCCCGGCCCCAGCGCCTCCAGAAACTCCTCATCCCCAGTGCCGCGCGGGATCGGCAAGTTCAGGTTGGCACCTAGACCAGCACCCTCACCACGCTCCTGCGCATAGCCCCAGAAGAACGGATAGTAGCGCACGGGATCGGCATGGATCGATACGGTAAGCACATCAGAACGTTGGTAAAAAATGCCTTGCGTGCCATTCCCATGGTGCAAGTCAACATCAAAGATCGCCGGTCGCAACCCAGCCTTCACGCAGCGCTCGGCGGCAATCGCCGTGTTGTTGAGAAAGCAGAACCCACCGGCCATATCAGCAAACGCATGATGCCCCGGTGGACGGCAAAGCGCATAGGCCGACCGCTCCCCTGCGATGACCAGATCAGCCGCCGCGACGGCGGTCTGGGCGCTCCAATAAGCCGAATCCCAGGTCTCAGCCGAGATCGGGCAGGCAGTGTCGGCCTGATGATACCCGGCCTGTCCAACCGCCGATTCCGGATAGCCCGCACTGCGCCGGTCCGGATGGATATTTGGGACAACCTCAGCCGAGGCACCAGGAATGCGCTGCCAGCGCCCATATATGGTCCGCAAAAACCGCAAATACTCCCCCGTATGAACCGCCGCAATCGGCCCCAACCCAACGTCACCCGGCGCCTCGATCGCCAACCCCAAATCCCGGACTGCCCCCAACAAAGCATCGATCCGCGCCGGTTTTTCCGGGTTCGGTTGCGGCGCACCCGACGACAGGAATTGCTTCGGGTCATGCGCCCGCTGGATCTCGTGGAGCACTGCTTTCATGAAATTTCTCCCAATTCTATCAGGTGTTTACCATCGGCCATCCAGGCTCTCTCGCGCGCGTCACTGCGGAAACCTAGCCGTTCATAAAACGCTATTGCACCCGCATTATCGGTATGCGCCGCCAACCTCAGATAGCTCGCCCGCCACTCCGCCGCATCCCGGATCACCGCACCGATCAAGCGGCGGCCCAACCCGGAGGCGCGCGCATCGGGGCACAGATACAGGTCTTGTAGATAAACCCCAGGCTGTCCCCGAAGGGTCGAGAACTCCGGAAAATAAACCGCGAGCCCAAGCGGCGACCCGGCACGCTCCGCCAACAGCGCCCGGAACATCGGCCGGCTCCCAAACCCATGGACGCGAAACGCCTCGGCGTCGGCGCGGAATGCCGCCCCGTATCCGATCTCGCTGGACAGGGCCAAGAGCAACTCATACAGCACGGTGGCGTCGGCCTCGATCGCTCGCCGGATGATAATGTCACCCGCCATCGCCGCATCTCCCCCAGCGCAGTGCCGTCACGAGACCCAGAATGCCTTCTCCAAGTCACTGAAGTCCGACGCCGGACCCTCGAACTTGTTGCGGCCAAGTTCCAGAACATAGACATAATCGGCGATCTTAAGAGCCTGACGGATTTCCTGGTCGACCAGCAGGATGGTCAGATTGTCCCGCGTTGTCAGGTTGGTAAGCATCTCGTAGACTTCCCTCGCCAGCATCTTCGACAGGCCAGCGGTTGGCTCGTCCACCAGTAGCATCTTCGGATCGGCCATCAGGGTGCGGCCAATCTCGACCATCCGTTGCTGGCCACCGCTCAGCTCGCCGGTGATCTGCTTGCGCTTGTCGCGCAGCACCGGGAAACGCTCGTAATTGGCCTCGATCTTGTCGCGCACCTGCTTTTTGTCGCGCCGGAAGGTCCAGCCACCCAGCTCCAGGTTCTCCTCGACCGTCATGTCCTTGAAGACGCCGGGCTGCTGCGGAATATAGGCCAGCCCCTTGAGAATGCGTTGATGCGTAGGCACGTTCAGGATGCTCTCGCCTTCCAGCAACACATCGCCCTCATTCGGTTTCAAAAACCCGAAAGCCGCCTTCAACGCGGTCGATTTGCCAACCCCGTTGGCCCCCAGAACCGCCGTAATCTGGTTACGGCGCGCCTTGACGTTCAGGCCCTGAATGATGTTCAGGTCCTTGTAATAGCCGACATTAAGGTCCTTCAGCTCAAGGACAACGTCTTCAGCTTTGCCGGTCTCCATCACCTACTGCACCTCCGACTCGGCGGTTTCTTCTTCGTCGTCATCGACGCCGAGATAGGCCTCGATGACCGCAGGATCGCGCTTGACCTCATCGGGCGGGCCATCGGCGATCAGATCGCCATAATTCAGCACCAGCAGTCGCTGGCTCAGCGCGAAGATCGAATCCATCTGATGCGAGATAATGATGATCGCCTTGCCCGCTTCGTTCACACGCCGGATATAGGCGTAGATGATCTCCATCAGCCGCGGATGCACTCCGGCAAAGGGCTCGTCGAGAATGACGACATCAGGGTCCAGCATCAGTAGCCGCCCCAGCTCCAGCAGCTTCTGCTGCCCACCCGACAGCGCCTGGGCATATTCGTTGCGCAGGTGATCCATCGTCAGGAACTCCAGCACCCCCATGGCCTTTTCGTGGATCGCCTTGTTGTTGTCCGGCCGGCCCATCGCCAGCGCCGGGACATACAGGTTCTCGAGCACGCTCATTCGGCGGAACGAGCGGGTCACTTGGAAAGTCCGACCCAGCCCGGCCCGCGCCACCTCGTAGGGCTGAAACTGATCGATGCGCTGACCGTTCAGATAGACCGTGCCGCTGTTCGGCGTGATCGCCCCGTCGAGGATATTAGTCAGCGTGGTTTTGCCGGCACCATTGGGCCCAATCAGGCCGATCAACTCGGGCCCATTGACCTCGAAGGTCACGCCCTTCAGCACATGGAGGCCGCCAAACCGCTTGTGCAAGTCCTTGACCACGAGCTTGATCATTTGATCAACCCCGCTTCGCTGGCCGCATCGCGTTTCGCCACAGTTTCGCCAGCGACATGGCCGCGTGCGAAGTAATTGATGATCGGTGCAATCAGCCCATTGCGGGCGAAGCGCAGCGTCAACATCAGCAGGATCCCGAAGATTACCAACCGCCACAGCGTCATATCGACCTCGTAGCTGCCGATGTAGAAGCTGTTGCGCAGCATTTCCAGCGCGAACTCGATGATGATGGCGCCAATCGCGGCGGCGATGAAGCTCTCGACC
>DATLAW010000354.1:0-12815 GCA_035527255.1 Thermohalobaculum sp.
GTTGGAAGGACCTGCTCAAACCCGAATACAAGGGCCATGTGCAAATGGCGAACCCGAATTCGTCAGGCACTGCCTACACCACACTTGCCACCATGGTACAGCTGTTCGGCGAGGATGAAGGCTTTGAATACATGAAGGCCCTGCACAAGAACATCAACCAGTACACAAAGTCCGGCTCGGCCCCGATCAGGGCCGCGGCGCGGGGCGAGAACACCATCGGCATCGTGTTCATGCATGACGCGGTGGCTCAGACGGTGGCGGGCTTCCCGATCAAGACCGTCGCCCCCTGCGAGGGCACCGGCTACGAGATTGGATCGATGTCAATCATCGCCGGCGCGCGCAATCTGGACAGTGCCAAGAAGTTCTATGACTGGGCGCTGACGGCGGATATACAGTCGCGCGCACTGGAGGTGAACGCCTTCCAAGTCCCGTCGAACAAGGGCGCCGAGACCTCGCCCGCCGCGCCGGACCTCTTGTCGATCAAGCTGATCGACTACGACTTCGCGCTTTATGGCTCGTCGGACGAGCGCAAGCGGCTGCTGAAGAAGTGGGACGACGAGGTGAGCGTTCTGCCTCAGTAATCGAGGCAGCAGGAAACGGGTAAGGCCGTGGATCGGACGGCCCGCCTTTGGCTACTAATCGGGGTGGCAGGCTTTTGCCTGCTGCCCTGGTATACATTGGAGGACGGCTTCTGGGACTTCAGTTGGCTGTTCGACGGATATCCCTTCGATACCGATTACGCCCCAGGACCGTTCCTGCTGATCCAGGGCGAGAAGTTCTGGTTGTGGCCACTGCTGCCCTTGCTGCTGGTACCGCTGGCGACGCGGTGGCGAGCGAAATCCAACCCTGCCTTTGGCTGGATCCTGATTGTCGCGGGCGGGGCCGGGTTTTTCTGGCTGCTGGCGCAGGGTTTCGCCATCGGTCTGCGGGGATGGCAGTTTGAATATCTTGAGCTGGTCTTCGGCCCGCTCGGTAACCGGCAGTTCGGCATGGGCTACGGGGCGATTCTGGTGGCGCTGTCGTTCCTGTTCGCCTTGACCCAGGGCCTGGCGGCACGGGGTGCGGTGAACGGCGATGTGTTTGTCGTCAGTTCGGTCGGGTTTGTGGTCGCGCTGGTCGGTCTTTTTATCCTGTATCCCATCGTCCAGGTTTTGGTCAGCGCCGTGCAGGACGATGCCGGGGACTACGCCTTCCAGCTGTTCGCCGAGAAGATGACCGAGCGAAAGATCTGGGGCCTGGGTTGCCTGACCGGGCCGATCAATTGCGGTGTGGCATGGAATTCGTTGTTTCTCGCCGTGTCGGTCGGCGGGCTTACGACGCTTCTGGGGTTGGTATTCGCGCTTGCGGTAACCAGGGCCGGGATTAAATCAACCAAGCTACTGCGGGCGCTGACCGTCCTGCCGATCATCACGCCGCCGTTCGTTATCGGCCTGTCGATCATCCTGTTGTTCGGGTTGTCGGGTACTGTGACAACCACGGTCGCCGAGGTGTTCGGTTTGCAGCCGTCGCGGTGGATCTATGGCCTGCCGGGCATTTTGATCGCCCAGCTTCTCAGCTTCACGCCAATTGCCTTCCTGGTATTGATCGGCGTCGTGGAAGGCGTTTCGCCCTCGCTGGAGGAGGCGGCGCAAACGTTACGGGCCGACCAGTGGCGCACCTTCCGGACCATCTCGCTGCCGTTGATGCGCCCCGGAATCGCCAATGCATTCCTGCTCGGCTTCATTGAGAGCATGGCGGATTTCGGCAACCCGCTGGTTCTGGGTGGAAATTACGACGTACTGTCGACGGAGATATTTTTCGCCATCGTCGGGGCTCAGAACGATCAGGGCAGGGCGGCGGTGCTGGCGATCGTGTTGCTGGCATTCACGCTTGGTGCATTCTACGCGCAGCGCCGCTGGCTGGGCCGCAAATCCTATACGACGATGACCGGCAAGGGCGACGCGGGGTTGCACCCAACGCTTCCCGGCGGCCTGAAATGGGCGGTGTTCGGTGTCGCCGGCGTCTGGACGCTGTTCACCGTCGTTGTCTACGGCATGATCGTCTACGGCAGCTTCGTCGATGTCTGGGGCCTGAACAACACTCTGACCTTCAAGCACTATATTACCGCATTTTCCGTCGGCGTGACCGAGCACGGGATTCACTGGTCAGGTGCCGCCTGGGACAGCTTCTGGACCACGATCGAGATCGCCGCGATCTCGGCGCCGCTGACCGCCGCCATTGGTCTGGTGACTGCTTACCTGCTGGTGCGCCAAAATTTTGCCGGCAAGCGGATGTTCGAGTTCGGCACCATGCTCAGCTTCGCCATCCCCGGAACGGTGATCGGAGTCAGCTACATCCTGGCTTTCAACGTTCCGCCGTTCGAACTGACCGGCACCGGCGCGATCTTGGTGCTGAGCTTTATTTTCCGCAACATGCCGGTCGGCGTACGCGCTGGAATTGCCTCGATGGCGCAACTCGACCGAAGCCTCGACGAGGCCTCGTTGACGTTGGGCGCCAACACCTGGCGCACCTTCCGCAAGGTGATCCTGCCGCTGCTGCGCCCGGCGATCCTGGCCGCCCTGGTTTACAGTTTTGTTCGGGCGATGACGGCGATCAGTGCGGTGATCTTTCTGGTCAGCGCCGAATACGATATGGCGACCAGCTATATTATCGGTCGGGTCGAGAATAACGATTACGGCCTTGCTATTGCCTATTCGACGGTGCTGATCATTGTCATGCTGGGTGCAGTGGCGTTGTTGCAGTTTTTGGTCAGTGAACGACGGATCGGCCGACGCGACACGGCCGGCACAGCGGTGCTGGCCGGGGGAGGGTAGGCGAATGAGCATCCGTAGCAACGCGGCTTCGGTCGTGTTTGAAGGCGTCTCGAAGATCTATGCTGGCACCGTGCGCGCGGTGGACAACATCTCGCTCAAAGTCGAGCCGGGCGAGTTGGTAACCCTGTTGGGTCCATCCGGTTGTGGCAAGACCACAACCTTGCGTATGATCGCCGGGCTCGAACGTGCGACCGAGGGCCGGATTTTGATTGGCGGCGAAGACGTGACCGGCTTGTCGGCGACCGACCGCGACGTCTCGATGGTATTTCAGTCCTACGCGCTGTTCCCGCACATGACCGTGATGGAGAACGTGGCATATGGGCTCGAATCTGCGCGTGCGCCAAAGGCAGAAGTGGCTGAAAAGGCGCGGGGCGGTCTCGATCTGGTGGGCCTCAGCGGCTATGGTGACCGGTTTCCTTCCGAGTTGTCGGGCGGCCAGCAGCAGCGCGTCGCTGTGGCGCGCGCACTGGTGCTGGAGCCGCAGGTATTGTTGTTCGACGAACCGTTGTCGAACCTGGATGCCCGGCTGCGTCGCAGGGTGCGTGACGAAATCCGAGACATCCAGACCAAGCTTGGCCTCACCGTGGTCTATGTGACCCATGACCAGGAAGAGGCGCTGGCCGTCTCGGACCGGATCATCGTCATGAACAACGCGGTAATCGCCCAGATCGGCACCCCGCGTGAGCTCTACGATTCTCCCGCGGACGCATTCGTTGCCGACTTCATTGGCGAAGCCAACCTGATCCCCTGCGAAGTGGTGGGGGTCTCTGGCGGGCGGGCGGAGGTCCGAGCGGGGCCGCTCTCGCGCGACTTTGATGCGCGCGGCCTATCGCCCGGTCCGGCCCGCATCGCGGTGCGCCCCGGCCGGATCAGCCTTGCCGCCCACGGAACGCCGGGATCGATCCCGGCCGCGCTGATCAAGCAAACTTATGTGGGTAGCCGTATGGAATACCAGGTCGCGACCGATTTGGGCGAGATCTTCGTCACCAGCGAGGATGTAGGCGCTGGGTTCGATGTTGGGGCCGAGGTGGGGCTGATCCTCGCGGCAACCGGGCCGGTGTTGGTTGCCATCGCACCGGGAGGGTCCACATGAACACTGCTCGGCTGACCGCTGCCCAGGCGATGATCCGGTACCTCTGCGTTCAGGAAACAGAGCCGGGTGTGCGGTTCCTCCACGGATGCTGGGCAATCTTTGGCCATGGCAATGTGGCGGGGCTCGGCGAGGCACTTGAGGCGGCAGGCGATGCCCTGCCGACATTACGCGGCCACAACGAACAGGGAATGGCCCATGCTGCCATTGCCTTCGCGAAAGCCTCGCGGCGCCGCCGGGCGATGGCTGTCACCACTTCGATCGGTCCGGGGGCAACCAACATGGTCACCGCCGCCGCGCTGGCGCATGTGAACCGGCTACCGGTGCTGCTGATTCCGGGCGACGTCTTCGCAAGCCGGGCTCCGGACCCGGTGCTGCAACAGGTCGAAGATTTCCAGGACGGCACGGTCAGTGCAAATGACTGTTTCCGCCCAGTCAGCCGCTACTTCGACCGCATTGCCCGCCCAGAGCAGCTTCTCACAGCGTTGCCACGGGCAATGGCCGTCATGACCGATCCCGCTGAGTGCGGCCCGGTAACGCTGGCCTTTTGCCAGGACACGCAAGCAGAAGCTTTCGATTGGCCGGAGACCTTTTTCGCCCCGCGCCTGTGGCCGCTGCGCCGGTCGCGACCCGACGAAAGCGCGCTTGTCGCCGCCGCCGAAGCGCTGCGTCGGGCTGAGCGGCCACTGATCATTTCGGGCGGAGGCGTCCACTATTCGGACGCCACCGAGGCCCTGCGTAACTTCGCCGAGACCCACCAGATCGCGGTGACCGAAACTCAGGCGGGCAAACCAGCCCTGCCTTGGGATCATCCGTTAAATCTGGGCGCCATCGGCGTCACCGGTTCCAGCGCCGCCAATTCAGTGGCGGCGGAGGCTGACCTGATCCTGGCCGTTGGCACCCGGATGCAGGACTTCACCACAGGATCGTGGACTCTGTTCCGCAATCCGGCGCGGCGCTTCGTGATGCTGAACGCCGCCGTCTACGATGCAACCAAGCACGGCGCCATTGCGTTGGTCTGCGATGCCCGGGCCGGGCTGGGGGAGCTTTCCGCCCGACTGGAAGGCTGGGCGGCGACCCCGCCGGAGGCCATGTTGAAGGAAACTTGGAACGTAGCAGTCGATGCTTCCACCGCTGCACACGCCGGCACTGACTACGAAAGCTATGCGCTGCCGACTGACGCACAGGTTGTCGGCGCAGTGCAACGCTCCGCCGGTCCGGACAGCGTGATAGTCTGCGCCGCAGGCGGGTTGCCGGGTGAGCTGCACAAGTTGTGGCGGGCCGAACGACCAGACGGCTATCACTTGGAATATGGATATTCCTGCATGGGCTACGAGATCGCCGGGGGCTTGGGCGTCAAGATGGCCCTGCCGGAGCGTGAGGTCGTGGTGATGGTAGGCGATGGCTCATACATGATGCTGAATTCCGAGCTCGCGACCTCGGTCATGCTAGATAAAAAGATTATCGTCGTCATTCTCGACAATCGCGGTTTCGGATGCATCGACCGGCTCCAGCGGGCGACTGGGGGAGAAAGTTTCAACAACCTGCTCGACACCGCTCGCCACACCGTGCCAAGCGCCATCGATTTCGTCGCTCACGCCGGATCGATGGGCGCCGTTGCCGAGAAGGTAGCAACGATCCCAGAACTGGAGCGGGCCATGGCCCGAGCTCGGGCCTCTGACAGAACCTACGCCATCGTCATCGATACCGACGCGGCCGCCTCGACTGGGGCAGGGGGCCAGTGGTGGGACGTGGCTGTGCCAGAGGTCTCGCCGAGGCCCCAGGTGGCCGACGCACGCCGGGCCTACGAGGCGGCGCGCAAGATCCAGCGTCCGAGTGACTGAGCTCATGATCCGCTACGGCACCAACCCAATAGCCTGGTCGAACGACGACGACCGCAGCCTCGGGGCAGACATTCCGCTTGAGCGTTGCCTCGGCGATGCCGCCGCAATCGGCTTCGACGGTATTGAGAAGGGGCACAAGATGCCCTCCGAGCCTTCCGATTTGGCCGCAGCACTGGCGCCGCACGGGCTCGACTTCGTATCGGGATGGCATTCTCTTAACCTTCTGGCGCATTCGGTCGCGGCCGAGAAGGTGGCAATCCAGCCCCATCTCGACCTGCTGAAGGCGATGGGTTGCACGATCTGCATCGTCTGCGAAACCTCGAACGCCATCCACGGCGACAACGCCGTCTCGCTGGCGGAAAGCCCGGTGCTGCCGGCCGCCGAATGGCCCGCTTTCGGCGCAGCGGTCGAGGAGATCGCCCGGCATTGCACTGCGGTAGGATTGACGCTGGTCTATCACCACCACATGGGGACAATCGTCGAGACGCCGGCCGAAATTGATGCCTTCATGGCCGCGACTGGCCCGGCCACACACCTCCTGCTCGACACCGGACACTGTTTTTTCAGCGGAGGCAGTCCAACAGAAATGGCGGGACGCTACATGCCCCGTGTCGCCCATATACACGCCAAGAACGTCCGCCCCGCCGTCATGGATCAGGCGCGCAGCGAGGGTCTAAGTTTTCTCGAAGCGGTGCGTCGAGGAGTTTTCACTGTGCCCGGCGATCCAGAGGGTGCGGTCGATTTCATGCCGGTGCTAGAGACTGCGGCGCGGCATCGCTACAGCGGCTGGCTTGTGATCGAAGCCGAACAGGATCCGGCTGTGCGCGACCCGGTGAAATACCAGTCGCTGGGTCTCGCGTCTCTGAAACACATTGCGCGCGCCGCCGGTCTCGATCCGTTGCTCGGCCATGAAAACCATTTTACAGAGGGATCGGCAAGATGACCGTCACCATTGGATTGCTCGGCGCCGGCCGGATCGGCCTGACCCATGCCCGCGCCCTTGCCGGAATTCCCTCCGCACGGCTCGCCGCCATTGCCGACCCCTCCGACGCTGCAGCGCAGGCAGTGATTGATCTAACCGATGCCCGCCGTTCCGAAGTGGACGAGATCATCGCCGATCCTGCGATTGATGCCGTCATCATTGCAACGCCCACCGACCTTCATGCCGGCCAGGTCGAACAGGCGGCACGGGCCGGCAAGGCGATCTTCTGCGAGAAGCCCATTGATCTCGATATCGACCGGGTTCGCTCCTGCCTGAAGGTGGTCGCCGAGACCGGCGCCCGCCTGATGGTCGGCTTCAACCGCCGCTTCGATCGGGAATTTCGGGCCCTCCGGGCACACATCAAGGCTGGTGCGGTCGGCGAAATCGAGATGATCCAGCTTGTCTCGCGCGACCACGCTCCACCGCCGATCGGGTTTATAAAGCGCTCGGGCGGCCTGTTTCGCGACATGATGATCCACGACCTCGACATGGCGCGGTTCCTGATGGGCGAGGAGTTCGTGGAAGTCTTTGCCATGGGCTCAGTGCTGATCGACCCGGAGATTGGTGCGGCGGGCGACGTCGATACAGCGACGGCGACACTGAAAACGGCCAGTGGTCGGATCGCGGTTATCACCACCAACCGCCGCTCGCCCTACGGTCATGATCAGCGGGCCGAGGTGCATGGGTCGAAGGGCATGGTGTCGATAGGCAACATGCGCGCCACCTCGGTCACGCTCGCGAACGGCGGCGGCTTCCATACCGAACAGCTGCTCATCTCGTTCATGGACCGCTATGTGGAAGCCTACCGCCGCGAGTTGACGGCGTTGGTCATGGCGGTCGAAAGCGGCGGCCCGTTTTCGCCTACCGGCGAAGACGGGTTGCGTGCCCTCGAATTGGCGGATGCGGCGGTGCGGTCAATGGAGAGCGGCATGGTGGTGCGTCTGTAGGATTCTTGCTGCATTCGCTGCGGGATCGGCACCACTTTACGAGAATCAACCGGGTCTGCTGTGACACTGTCGCCCTGAGCATCGGTAACTGTTTCAGAGTTCTATCTCAATGAGATAGGGGCTGGTGGTAGATAACCCGACCTCCATCGCCCGTGCCAGATCGCGTGTATTTGCCACCCAGCAACCCTCAACGCCCATGCCGTGCGCCATTTCGACCCAACCGAGCTCCGGCCGGTTCAGGGTCAACATGTCGATCGCCCGCGGCCCGGGATTGGCGACGCCGACATTGGCAAGCTCGCCATGCAGAATCCGATAGCTGTGATTGGCAAAAATCAACACCGTTATATCGAGGTGCTCGCGGGCCATCGTGAATAGTGATTGGACGGTGTACATTGCGCTCCCATCGCCTTCGAGCGCAATGACCTTGCGGTCGGGGCAAGCAATTGCCGCACCGATTGCCGCGGGCATGCCATAGCCAATTGAGCCGCCCCGATTATTCAGCCAAGTATGCGGCGGCGCGCCAGCGGTCGCGGCAAAAAACGAGCGGCCGGTGGTCACCGACTCGTCGACAACGATTGCGTTCTCAGGGATCAGGGCGCCCAGTACATCTGCAATAGTCTCGGGCGTCGTGGGACCATCCGGAATATCCGGCCGGCGCGCCCTGGCGACATGCGAAGGCGTTAGCGATTGGGCGCCGACGGCGATCGAAAGCGCATCAAGACCGCTCGCGATATCCGCTCCGACACCAGCCAATTCGACAAATTTCACCCCTTCCGCAGTGAGCACTCCGGGCTTGTCGGGGTAGGCAAAAAAAGCCACCGGCGGGCGAGCGCCGACCAGCACGATCTGGCAATAGGGCGCCAACATCTCAGTCGCCTGATCTACTGGATAGGGGATGCGGTTCGCCGTCACCCGGCCGGCGCCACGCTCGAGGCGGGCATTCGACCACTCAGTCAGCAATGCGCAACCGGTCGCGGATGCGATCCGACCCGCCTGAGCCAGGCACCCCTCATCTAACGCCACGCCACCCAGCAACAGCAGACTGCCGGGCTTGCGCAATGCCTCCGCCGCCATGTTGACCGCAACTTCGGAAATGGCTGTTCGGGGCGGGATCGGCAGAGAATCAGCCACGACGCCACCCGCATCCCAGGCGGTGTCGCCGGGCAGAATTAATGTCGCAATCTGCCCCGGTGGCGTCCGGGCCGCGGCGATCGCCTTCGCGCCATCGGACCCGACGTCGGCAGACGTGCGCGAGGTATGGACCCAGTGCGAGACCGGCCGCGCAATCCCTTCAATATCCGAGGTCAATGGTGCATCGAGTGCGATGTGTGCGGTCGCGTGCTCACCAACAATATTGACGACGCCCGAACCTGCCTTTTTAGCGTTGTGCAGATTTGACAGTCCGTTCCCGAGCCCCGGCCCAAGGTGCAAAAGCGTCGAGGCTGGGCGGCCTGACATGCGAAAATAGCCATCGGCGGCTCCGGTCGCGACCCCTTCAAACAGCACCAGAACCGAGCGCATACCTGGTACTTGATCGAGGGCTGCTACGAAATGCATCTCGGAAGTGCCTGGATTCGTGAAACAAACATCGACTTCACCCGCCAAGAGAGTGCGAACCAGACTTTCTGCGCCGTTCATGAAACTGCCCCTTTGAGTACTTTCGGTTTGGTGTGGATTTTCCTAACTGGTACCATCGCCCAGCGCTGCAAACGAGATGTTTTTCGCGCGATCCAAGCGGGCAACGAAGGTTTGTCCTGATAGCTCCACGTCTCATCCACGGACCGGGTTTCGACCCGCTCAGTGAGATTGCCGAGAAGCAAACCCGGTCAAGTGGGTGCACTTCGGGGGCGGTGTGCACATTGCAGAGGCATCCTTGAGCGCCGAGTTTATTTAGATAAAAACCATGGGATCTCCATTCAGTCGGCAGTTTCAATATGAAATCAATTCAGCTGTGGTCTAAAAAATGCCTAGATTTGAAATATACTGACTTTCGGTTAGTTGAGTTTTAAGATTTCTTGCGTTCTCTACCGTGGGTTGTACTGCAAAAATTAGGTGGATCAGTAATCGGGTGAGCGGGGACGAGCAAATGAAACATCCTTTTGATGTTCATGTCGGGTCAAAACTAGGTCAATGCCGTTGTAGGGCGGGGATTTCCCAGGAGCAGCTCGGCGACGCGCTAGGCATCAAAGCCGAGCAGATACAGAAGTACGAATCCGGGGACGACCGTATCACCCCGGACCTCATGCGAAACTATGTCGCCGTGATGGGGGTGCCGCCATCGTTCTTCTTCGAGGGTCTCGTGAGCGCCCTCAGCGACGCAGCCTGATTTGAATGGCGTCACGATAAATCCTTCAAACTGATTCTTTCCGGTCTGGATTTGCCCGACCGGAAGATCAATCGCAAACTGACCGGTACAACTGCCGAAGAATCGGATAGGCTGCCCTCCGTCGCAACGCGTCAGGCGGAGGGTTGGCCGGTCATGATTTTACTTGAAGCGATGGACGGGCAACAACTCGATGCATATCGAGCGCAACCCGACGGTAATGTCCGGGCCGGGCTTGTTATCATTCAGGAGATTTTTGGCGTCAACAGCCATATCCGCAATATCGCCGACCGCTTTGCTGCACAGGGTTTCGATACGCTGGCGCCAGCGCTGTTCGATCGAGCCGAGCGCGGGATTGAACTTGGCTATCAACCTGATGATGTCGATCGCGGGCGTGCGATTCGGGCGCAAATTTCGACCGACGCGGCGCTGTTGGATTTAGATGCATCAATCAGAACTCTTGCCACGACAGGACGGCCGGTTGCGGTGGTAGGCTATTGCTGGGGCGGATCGCTGGCTTGGGCCATGGCAACGCGATTGCAAGGACTGAGCTGTGCTGTTTCCTACTATGGCGGCCAGGTCGCGGAAATGGCGGACGAGCAACCGCACTGCCCGGTGATGCTGCATTTCGGCGAGACCGATCATGGCATTCCCATGGAACAGGTCGAAACCGTGCGGGCGAAGCACTCGGCGTTACCACTTTTCACTTACCCCGCAGGGCATGGTTTCGGTTGCGACCAGCGTGTATCCTTTCATCCTCCCAGCGCCAAGTTAGCGTTCGAGCGGACTGTGGAATTCCTAAACGCCCATACCGGTGGAGGCTGATCCACCGCGCAACGCCCAAGCCGGCACGTCAGCGCATTCAGTCGGTGCGTTTCAATGGGGGTTCATGGGGGACTGAATGACCGATATTCTGGTGCCGCCTGACGGCGGCGCGATCGAGCTAACGATCACCTTTTTCTACTATCGCGACCTTGCTGCAGCGATGCGGTTCTATGACGGCGTCATGGGTTTCACCCTCGCCATCGATCAGGGATGGTCAAAAATCTATCGGATCGGCGACGGGGCGCATGTCGGCCTGGTCGACGAGGCAAGAGGATCACACAAATCTAGTCCGGTGAAGCCAGTGCAGCTTTGTATCCGGGTGCCGGATGTAGATGCCTGGCATGACTACGCGACCGCGCGGAAGGTCGCGAACCTGTCGAAGCTGTTCGTGAACGACGCGCTTGGCATTCGCGCCTTCGTCTTTGAGGATACCGAGGGCTACCAGATCGAAGTGCAATCCGCGACCCGGCCGGGGGTCTGATGACCGACGCGGCGAGGCCGGGGAGAACCGCGCTCTCGGTGGCCGGGTTTCGCCGATACTATACCGGATTCTGGTTCGCGACATCGGGGTTCTGGATCCTGAAAATCGCCATTGGCTGGTCGGCTTGGGACCTGTCGCACTCGCCCTGGCTGACCGGACTTGTCGCGGCCCTGGCGTTGATGCCAACAATGGCGCTGTCGCCAATTTTTGGCGTCTATGCCGACCGGATCCGGCTGAAAATCGGCATTCCGGTGGTAATTTCCGGTCAGATTTCCGTCGGGTTGACGCTTGCGGGGTTGGCGGCCGGTGACGCTCTGACGGTCTCGGGTCTGATCGTGCTGGCCACGGCCTGGGGCGTGTTCTCGGCGGCCTATCAGCCGATGCGGCTGTCGATGATCCCCCGGCTTGTCGACCGCGAGCTGTTTGCCAGCGCCCTTGGGCTGACGTCGATCGCATTTAACACCGCACGCATCCTGGGGCCAGCGATCGGGGCCTTGATTATTGCACGTTGGGGTCTCGCGACGGCGTTTTTGGTGGGGACACTAGGCTATGTGCCCTTCCTGGTACTGTTCGCGACCGTGACCCTGCGCGAACGCGAACCGTCGAATTTGGGACGCCGCAGCGTGTTGCAAGAACTCGGCGACGGCGCACGATATGCCTTTGCCTTGCCGCTGGCCAAACCGATCCTTCTGATCACCGCCGTAAATGGCTTCGTTGGGCGTGGTTTCTTTGAGATCCTGCCGGTGATCGCTGGACGTATTCTGGACGCCGGGGCCGCGGGGCTGGCCGCGTTAACATCTGCCGGCGGAGGCGGCGCCATTCTGGCCGGACTGGCGCTGTCGCGCGTCAACCTGCCGGAGCGATTGATGATGCCGGTGCTGCTGGGGGTTCTGGCGCTGACTTCGGTTGTCGTTGCCGTTGCAGGATGGGTGCCAGATTTGACGCCGGCCTGTGCCTTGGCGGCGGTCGCCGGGTTCACGGCCTCGTTCGCCGGGATCACCACCCAAACACTCCTGCAGATGGCGACTGATGATGCTCATCGGGGTCGGGTTATGAGTTTTTGGACCGTCGTCAGTTTCGGCGCTCCCAGCCTCGGCGCAATGGCAATTGGGGCACTGGGCGATGCGTTCGGCGTCGCGCCGGGGCTGGCAACGGTCGGGCTCATGGGGCTGGCTGTGACTACAGCGCTGGCGCTGGGGTTTGCCCGGTCAAGTAGTGTCGATGCGCATTGATCAGAACGCATTTGCTCAGTCATGGTGCGAATTGTTCTTGTTCCGAGCCTTTCGGTTGAGAGCGAGCAGGACCATTTGGACGCTGTGATGATTGTCACATCAAGGCAGTCCCGAATCGATGTATTTATGGTCCACTCACGCTCAAGAACCCGCTTCGGCCAACAAGTTTTGCGGGTTGGGACAAAGGAAAGATGACATGACCTACCTGTTGTACCCCTTCGCGATCATCTTCATGATTACCGGCAGCGCGATGCAGTTTTTGTGACCCGGCCTATCGA
>DATLAW010000355.1:0-7653 GCA_035527255.1 Thermohalobaculum sp.
TGGCACCCTGCCGGTGAACGGTTGTTCGTGGATTACGCAGGGACGACGCTTGATGTCATCTGTCCCAAGACCGGCGAGATACGCACCACGCAACTGTTCGTAGCCACATTGGGGGCGTCCAACTTCACGTATGTAGAAGCCAGTTGGACACAGACGCTTCCGGATTGGATTTCCAGCCATGTGCGAGCTTTTGAATTCTTCGGCGGGATACCGGCACAGGTGGTCTGCGACAATCTGAAGGCAGGTGTGACCAAGGCCTGCTTTTTTGACCCCGCGATCAATCGCACATATGCGGACATGGCCGCCCACTACGATACCGCAATCGTGCCTGCGCGGCCCCACAAACCAAAGGATAAAGCCAAGGTGGAGGGCGCGGTGCTTTTGGCTGAGCGCTGGATATTGGCGCGTCTTCGCAATCAGCGCTTCTTCAGCTTGGATGAATTGAACGCCGCGATCCGTCCCTTGCTCGATCAGTTGAACAGCAAAGTCACCCGCCATCTGGGGGCAAGTCGGCGAGACTTATTTGAGCGGCTGGACAAGCCCGCCCTCAAACCCTTGCCGGTTGAGCCGTATGTTTACGCCGAATGGAAGCAGTGCCGCGCGGGTCTGGATTATCA
Source organism: Thermohalobaculum sp. (assembly GCA_035527255.1). Classification (GTDB taxonomy): domain Bacteria; phylum Pseudomonadota; class Alphaproteobacteria; order Rhodobacterales; family Rhodobacteraceae; genus Thermohalobaculum. The sequence goes on from DATLAW010000355.1 coordinate 618, forward strand.
CGTCGATGTGGGCCGTCATTACTACTCGGTGCCCTATCAGCTGCTGAAGCAAACGCTTTGGGCCAGGATCACGGCACGCACCGTGGAGCTCTATTTTAAAGGCCAAAGGGTGGCCTCGCACGTCCGGACATCAGGCAACCACCAGCATTCCACCTGCCGCGATCACATGCCCGCGCACCACAAGTTCCGCGACGACTGGACGCCCGAGAAGATGCGCCTGAAGGCTGCACGGATTGGTCCAAACACCGAGGCCTTCGTGGATGTTATCATGCGTTCTCGCCGCCATCCTGAGCAGGGGTATCGAGCCTGCATGGGCGTTCTTCGACTGGCCAAGACCTTTGGGCGGGATCGCCTGGAGGCGGCTTGTGAACGCGCCGCCGAGATCAATGCCCGCTCATACTCATCCCTGCATTCCATTCTGAAGAATGGTCTTGATCGCCAGCGCCACGCGCTCGCTACGGACGGCCCTGCGATCACCCACTCCAACATCCGTGGCGCTGATTACTTCCATTGAAAAGGAGAAGAACATGCTCACCCATCCAACGCTGGATCAACTCAAAGCCTTGAAGTTCGACGGTATGGCGGAAGCCTTTGTCGAGTTGCAAGCACAGGACGGCACAGCCTCTCTCAGCCACGCCGAGTGGCTGGGCCTGCTTGTCGACCGGGAAACGGCCAACCGCGAGACCAAGCGCTTTGAAAGCCGCATGCGCAGCGCAAAGCTGCGCCACGTGGGCGCGGCACCGGAAGATGTGGATTATCGCTCTCGGCGCAACCTCGACAAAGCGCTGTTCCAGCAGTTGTTAACCGGAAAGTGGATCAAGGACCGGCGCAACTTGATGATCACCGGCCCCTGCGGCGTGGGAAAAACATGGCTGGCCTGTGCGTTGGCACAAGCCGAGGCCGCCCAGGGACGATCATCGCGGGCATAAACCCAGAGCCGGCCGGTGCGGGTTCGGCCGCGGCCGGGATCCAGAACCGGCAGCACCGTGTCGTCGGCGAAGAGCCGGCCCGAGGCAAATACATGCTCCGCGAGCCGCTCCCTGAGCGGCTCGAGCCACCAGGTGGCGCCGCCGACCCAGTTCGCCAGTGTCGAGAGATTGAGCCCGACGCCGTGGCGGGCAAAGATCTGTGACTGGCGGTACAGGGGGAGGTGATCGCAGTATTTGCTCTCATAGGTCGTAACATTATGAATTCATGACTTAAGCGTTCCCACCGCCAACGGCAGCTTTCCAGCATTTTTCGGCGGCTGTCTGGGGCACAACGGCCGTGCTGGCCTGCAGACCAAGTCGGCCGTTTGTGACCCACATGCGACATTTGGAAGTGGGCTGCCCCTGTATATCTTCAGTGGCTTGGTTATCGCTTCCAATACAATGGATCATGATCCACATTGCTGGAAATATTCGATTTTACCAGCGAACAGGGGTGTGCAAGATGGTGCGCAGGCCGACGACAAACGCGAAGACCGCGAGAACCGGCACCGCTGCAGTCCGGACGGTTTGTCCGATCGCCCGCATCGAAGCCATACCGCTCGTCGTTCCCGATGCCGACCGCCGCGATCTTGATGGGTTGGTCGATACTGTCGTCGTCAAGGTGCACGACGCCGAAGGCCGTTTCGGGTTCGGTGAAACCGACGCGCCCCCCAATCTGATCAGGGCCTTGGTCGAGACCCCTTCGGCCCACGCCTGGAGCCGCAGTGTTTCGGAGATGCTCGTTGGTGAGGACCCGGTGGAGATCGTCGCGCTGTGGCAGCGGCTCTATGAGGGCACCTTCTGGCACGGCCGCCGCGGCCTCGGGCTGCATGCCATCGGGGCTATCGACATCGCCCTCCATGACTTGGCCGGTAAGCAACTCGGCCTGCCGGCCTACAAGCTGATGGGCGGGGCGCGGCGCCAGACTCTAAAACCCTATTGCACCATCTATCCCGGCCTTGCCCACGGTCGCAGCATCTCCGAACTCATGCAGGAAATCGGTCGCCAATTCGGCAAGGCGCTGGAGATTGGCTTCCGGGCTGTGAAGATGGAAGTGCTGTTTTACGATCTGGTGACCGATGCCGAGCTAGTTGAGCTCATCAAACAGGGCCGGCGGATGCTGGGCGACGGCATCGTGATGGGCGTGGATTTCGGCTACCGCTGGTCAAGCTGGCACGATGCACGCCGGGTTCTAGAGCGTATTGCCGACTGCGACATTCACTTCGCCGAGGCCACACTGCAGCATGATGATCTCGACGGCCATGCCCGGCTTTCGGCCGTCAGTCCAGTGCGCGTCGGTGGCGCCGAGGCAGCCGCCGGCCGCCACGAAATCCGCGAGTGGATAGAACGCGGGCGGGTTGCAGTCGTGCAGCCCAACATCACCCGCTCGGGCGGCCTGAGCGAAATGCGGCGCATTGCCGATATGGCCGACATGCACGGCGTCGATGTCATACCGCACGGCTGGAAGACCGGCATCACGGCGGCGGCCGGGCGCCATTTCCAGGCCGCATGCCCCGCTTCGCCGCTATTTGAATATGTCTCACCCAAGGTCTTCGACAGCGTTCTGCGGCGTGAACTGACTAGTCCCGAGCCCGAACTGAAGGAGGGAACCATGGCCCTGCCGCAAGGCCCGGGTCTTGGCATCGAGCTGAATGAGGATCTGGTGGCTCGCCTGCGGGTGGATTGATAGAGGATCACCTCACCGCGAAGCGCTTCAGCGTCGCCTCATCAAGGCTGACGCCGAGGCCCGGCCGGTCGGGAACCATGATGCGTCCGTCGGCCTCGATGGGGAAGTGCTCCTTGGTCAGTTCCCAGCGCAGCGGCGACTCGCTGGTCGAGTACTCGCACGGCTCGTCGTCATAGTGCTGCGCCAGGAAGGCGAGGTTGGCGGCAATGGTGATGTTGGACTTATAGCCGTGGGTTACCACCCGCTTGCCTAGCCGTCGCGCAAGCCGCGACAGGCGCATGAGCTCGGTGATGCCGCCCACCATGGTGACGTCCGGCTGGGCGATGTCGATCTTGCCGATGTCGAACATCTGGGCATATTCGGCGCAGGTGGTGAGCCCCAGATCGCCGCCTCCGATCGCTACGCCGAAGCCCTGGAAGCGGGCGTGCCCCTCGAGGTCGTCGAGTGGCAGCGGCGCCTCAACCCAATTAAAGTCGTTTTCCTTGAAGATCGGCATCAGCGCCAGGCCTTCTTCCGCCTTGCTCCATGCCGTTGCAGCATCGACCATCAAACGCACATCCTTGCCCACATGCTCGCGGGCGGTGCGGATGAGACGGGCGGTAAGATCGAGATCGTCGCGCCAGAAGGGATCGGCGACAATCTTGATGGCCCGCAATCCAAGCTTCAGCCCGCGATCGATGTTGCGGCGCACGTCGCCGGGCGTATCGCCCAGGGGATAGACGGTGCCGTAGGCGAGGATCCGGTCGCGGACCTGCTTGCCGATGAGCGTCGCCAGAGGCTTGCCCTCGACCTTGCCGCGCAGGTCCCACAGGGCGATGTCGAGGCCCGATATGGCATGGATCACCGCGCCGCGGCGGCCGTAATAAAAGGTGGCGTCGTACATCTCCTGCCACAGGCCCTCGACGTCGCCGGGGTCCTTGCCGACCAGCACCGATTTGAGCCCCATGGCATGGGAGTGGGAGCGGCGGGCCTCGACAATCGCCTTGATGACCGAGGGCACGCTGTCGACCTCGCCGATGCCGGTCAGGCCGGCATCGGTATGGACGCGGATGACGCAATTGTCGTAGGAGCCGTCGAATCCCAGCCCCTGCCAGCCCGGCACACACAACTCGATGACTTCGATATCGGTAATCTTCATGACGTCGTGGTCCGCCCGTTGCCGGCCTGCGCTGTTTCGTCTTTCTGGACATTGGTCCGAAATACCGGGCTGATAGTGTGACCAACGAGGCGACGATGGCAAGACCCAGAAAAACCGGATAGGCAACGCCGGTCCAGCCACAGGCGCAAGGCGGCGCCCGCAGCGTGCGTCGCGCCATCGCCATATTCGAGCTGTTGCTGGCCGAGGGCGAGCCGATGCCCATCGCCAAGATCATCGCCCGACTGGGCATTCCCAAGTCGACGGCCTACGAACTGGTGCATACCCTGTCGCATGCCGGCTACCTCGAGCGCTCCGACCGCTCCAGCAGCCTGTTCCTTGGACGCAAGCTCTTCGAACTGGGCATGGCCTACCGCGCCCACACCGAATCTTTTGCGCGACGGCGCTTCGATCGTTGAGGACCTGCGCGATGCGACCGGCGAGACAGTGCAGCTTTCGGTGCTGGAGAACGATCACATGCTGGTGCTTCTCAAGAAGGAAGGCAGCCAGCCCTTGCGCATCATCTCGCGGGTAGGCTCGCGGGTGCCCCCGAACTGGGCAGCCGCTGGCCGCCTGCTGGTTGCCGATCTTGGTGACAGCGAACTGAGGGACCTGCTAGGCCGCACGGCGATCCAGTCGCCATCGGGACTGGCAACGACCGACGTCGACCTGCTGGTCGCGCAAGTGCGAAAGTTCCGCAAGCAAGGCTATGCCACCGAATTGAACGAGGCCAATCTTCACGCCGGCTGCGTCTCCGCGCCGGTAACAGATGCCTCCGGGCGCTGCATCGCCGCGATCAGCGTCGTGGCTCCCGAGCAGCGCCTCGGGCGCACCAGTCGCCAGCGTCTCGTCACCGAAGTTTACAAGGCCGCCAGCCGGCTGTCGGAACGCCTCGGAGGGACGTGATCCTCAAGCTCCCGCCGCGTGCAGAGCCTCCAGTTCATCGAGCAACCCGGTCGCCGACATCTCGCCGCGCAGATGCCGCTCGACCAGGGGGCCGGCCTTGGCCTGAAACGCCAGGTATCCGGGATAACGCGGCCGCGTCCAGGCCAGTTCCATGGTGGCGCGGGTCTGGGTGAAGCAACCGCCGAAGCGCGCATCGATGACGGGATCCTCCCACGGTTCGACCCGTGCCGGCTGTCCGTGATGGCCGGCAAACGCCGCCTGGACAGGTGCCTCCATGAGGAATCGTGCATAGGCCAGCGCGGCTTGCGGGTGACGGCAGCCGGCCGAAATGCCGAGCCCGGCTCCCCCGATGGTCGATCCCCTGGGCGAGGGACCGGTGAGCCCGGGCAGGTCTTGGAAGCGCAGGGGCCGGGTCCGGTCGGCTTCGGCATAAGTGGCATAACAATAGACGGCGGGGCAATAAACGAGATCGTCGCGCGCCGCCATGGCCTCGTGCAGGCCGATGCTGCTCCAGGTGAAGACTTCGGGCGGGCAGAATTCGACCAGTGCCCGCATCAGCGCAAGCGTCTCGAATGCCGCGGCGCGGGCAATAAGCGGCTGGCGCGGATCGACAGCGCAGGCCTCGCCCCGGCCGGCCATCAGCGTGAAGAACGTCATCAGGGCGTGGACGCCCTCAAGCCCGATGGCCAGCCTGAGGCCGCGGCGCCCGGCCTTTTCGCCGAGCGACAGAACCTCGTCCCAGCTATGCGGAACCTCGGCATCAATCCGCGCCATCAGATCGGGCCGCGTCACCGCCACCTGGCAAGCCGCATCGACCGGAAGCCCCCAGACCGATCCGCCATAGCGATAGGTCGCAAGCGATGGCCCGACAAAGCTTTTGTCGAGGCCCGCCACGATATCGTCGAGCGGCAGCAAGCTGCGCTGTCGAGCGATGCTGCCGACGAAGGGATGATCGAAGATGATGAGGTCATGGCGGCGGGCGAGTTCATCCACCGGCTGGAATTCGAACCCCGACAGCGGCCGGCTCGCCCACTCCACGTCAATGCCGGGATACCGGGTGCGAAAATCACCCAGCGTCGCCTGCAGCGGATCGACCGCCCGCCGATGTTCCCAGGTCACGCCCTTGAGTGTGATCACATGCACGCCCGATCTCTTGACTCGGCAACTCTAGCACGGTTAGATTGCCTGTCTAACACTCCGAATTTCGTTCCAGAATGTCGGTAAAGACAAAGGGTGCGCGCGCTCCGGCCAGGTCTGTGAACCGGAGGGAGATGTACCTAATTCAGGGAGGTACGAATATGCGGTTTCTCGGTATTGTGTCGGCGGCTGCGATCGCGGCCGCCGGATTTGCGGGCGCTGGCTCGGCCTATGCGGCAGCCGGCGACGAGTGCGTCAAGGTTCTCGGTTACGAGTGGTCCGGCGAGAAGCAGTCGATGGACCCGGCCGACATGCATTCGGGCGACGATGGCTATCACATATTCGCCATCTACAACCGGCTTGTGGATGTGGACGACAACTTCCAGATCATCCCCGAGCTTGCGACCGAGTGGTCAGTCTCGGCGGATGGGCTGACCTGGACTTTCAAATTGCGCCAGGGCGTCAAGTTCCATTCCGGCAAGGACTTCACTTCGGCGGACGTGGTCTACACCTTCAAGCGCTTCTTTGATCCCGCGCTCGGCTCGGGCGCCAAAGCGGTGTTAGAGTTCCTTGATCCCGAAGGCATCAAGGCTGTCGACCCCTATACCGTCACCTTCACCACCGCCAAACAGGTGGTCGAGTTGCCGGTACTGATCACCAACAAGTTCACCAATATCGTGCCCGAGGGTGCCACCCACGACGAGCTGCGTCTGAAGGGTGACGGCACCGGCCCCTTCATGCAGGAACAGTTCACGCCCAACGATCCGGTTCGCATCATGCGCAAGAATCCCAACTATTGGGATGCCGGCAAGCCCAAGTCTGAATGCCTCCGCGTCACCGTCTCCCAGGAACCCGTGGCCGCGGTTGCCGCCATAAAGGCGGGCCAGGTCGACCTGGTGCTCAACGTGGATCCGACCGGCATCCCCTCGCTCAAGGGCGATCCCGACGTCGAACTGCTGGAGACCGGCGCATCCAACTCCATGACCGTTTCCATGTGGGTCGATACCCCGCCCTTCGACAATATCAAGGTGCGTGAGGCGCTGAAGATGACCGTCGACCGGCAGGCGATGATCGACACCGTGCTGCTTGGTTTCGGTGAAGCCGGTGCCGACAATCCGGTTCCCTTGAAAAGCCCCGCCTCGTTCACCAAAGAGTATCCCAAGCAGGACATCGAGGGCGCCAAGAAGCTCCTGGCCGAAGCCG
>DATLAW010000356.1:0-5499 GCA_035527255.1 Thermohalobaculum sp.
GCTGGAAGGCCAAGGAATATGTCCACTGGGCGACCGAGCTGCAAAAGGAGGTCTGCCCGCTGACCGACCTGTGGGTCTCGACCAAATGCGGCGAGAGCGACACCACCACCGGGCTGGGGTCCTGCCCGACGGTTGGCAACATGTATGACAAGCTGATCCCGCACGGCCTGTACGGCTGTTTTGGCGAGACCTCCGAGATCACCGGGGCCGAGGATATCTGTGCGGCCCGGGCCGCGACGCCTGAGGCCGGTGAGAAGTTCATGAAGATGTTCCAAGCCTATCAGGACGACGTGATCGAACAGTTCAAAACCTCGGATCTGTCGGACAGCCAACCGACCAAGGGCAATATCCTGGGCGGATTGACGACCATCGAGGAGAAGGCACTGGGGAACCTGGAAAAAATCGGCCGGACCAGCACCTATATCGACGCCATGGGTCCGGCGGAGGAGCCGGCGAAGGGGCCGGGGCTGTACTATATGGACACCTCGTCGGCGGCAGCGGAGTGTGTGACCCTGATGGCGGCGGCCGGTTATGTGGTGCATACCTTCCCGACCGGCCAGGGCAATGTGGTTGGCAACCCGATTGTGCCGGTCATCAAGATCACCGCCAATCCGCGCACGGTCCGGACCATGGGCGAGCATATCGATGTTGATGTCTCGGGCATTCTGCGCCGCGAGCAGACCATCGACCAGGCAGGCGACGCGCTGATCGAGATGATAATCCGCACCGGCAATGGCCGCTCGACCGCCGCCGAGGCACTGGGACACCGCGAGTTCGTGATGACCAAGCTGTATCGCTCCGCGTGATAAATTGGCGGCCTGTTTCAAGTCCACTATGACCCGGACCTGGCCGCCAAACCCGACCTGCTGACGGAGTTTGCGAGCGAGGCCCGGGCGCTGGTGGTGTGCAATTTCATTGTTATTCTTTGGTCGATCAGGATTTCGTTACCGAACCCGGTGACGGTTTGCCGGCTGCCCTGCGTTCCAGCTGCAGACCACTCGGAACTCAGGAGGCGACAATGACGATGACGGCCATCACCAAAATTACCCGGCTTGCCCGGAACCTGGCAATCGGCGCTCTGGCGATTGGGGCGACCTCCCTGATGCTGCCTGGCACCGCCGCGGCGGCATCGTATGCGCATACAGTCGCGCAGCGGCTTGATCGCATCGCCTATGAGGTCTCTCACGTTCAGGTTATCCGCAATCCATACCGCAAGAATGTTGCGATCAATCACCTCCAAAAACGGCTGTATCGTTTGGAGAAGATCAACTGGGACCAGCGCGGTCGCCGGATGCGGGTAAACGCCGAACGGATCGACCGACTACAACATCGGCTACAGCGCATTGAACGCCGGGCCTCGTACCGGCCCGAACAGGGCCAGGGTCGCCGGCATGACAACCAGCGCGGTGGTTGGAGCTGGTCGGATCAAAAACGCTAACAACTGAAGATTGTCGTTCATTTCGGAATCTGGGCATCTCGGGGTTTGGAATCGGCCGCTCATGGCCGGTTCCGGCCTCGAGGTTGTTTTTGGTCGGGCCCTATCCGGTAGACCTGCACATGGTTAAAACCGCCGGCCGTCTGGCGAACTACCGCGTGTTGATCCGCAGTGCAGCCGCTGCAGCGAAGGGTGCTAGCGCGGCTGAGAACAGAGTTAGTGCCGCAAGCAGCCCCAGCGCGGGCCATGGTGAGAGGGCGAGGAGAGACTGCTCGACCGCCCGCGCGCCCAGGATCAGTGTCGGAATATACAGCGGCAGCACCAGGATCGACAGCAATAGCCCGCCCCGGCGCACACCAACGGTGATCGCCGCCCCGATCGCCCCGATCAGGCTCAGCGCCGGTGTGCCTAATGCCATGCCGATCATCAACGCCGGCAGGGCGCTGTTTGGCAGTTGCAGCATCGCTCCCAGGATCGGTGCGATCACCACCATCGGCAAACCGGTCGTCAGCCAATGAGCAATGCTTTTTGCCAGAACCACCTGCTCCAGCGCCAGCGGCGACAGCATCAGCTGGTCGAGCGTGCCATCCTCGAAATCCGCCTGAAAGATGCGATCCAGCGACAATAGCGCCGCCAGGAGTGCCGCGATCCACAGGACGCCACCGGCGATCCGCGCCAACGTTGCCGCCTCGCGCCCGACCCCCAATGGGATTAGCACAACTGCCAACACGAAGAACGCAACCCCGATGCCGCCGCCTCCGCCCAGCCGCAATGCCAACGCAAGGTCGCGGGTCAGCAGGCTCGCTATGCCTCTCATGCCCAGGCTCCAGCCAGAAACGGGTCGCCCTGATGACCTGCAGCAGCATCTGGCGGCGTCATCTCCAGGGTAGGGATATCACCCAAGCCCAACGGCACATGGGTCGCGATCAACGCCATTCCGCCCGCCGCTATATGTTCGCGCACCAGATCGGCAATCAACGCCGAGGCGTCCGCGTCCAACGATACCGTTGGCTCGTCCAGCAACCATAACGGCCGGTCGGCGACCAGCAACCGCGCCAACCCCAGCCGCCGCCTCTGCCCGGCCGAGCATTGCGCCGCCGGGCGCGCCGCGATGGCGTCGAGCCCGAACCGCGCCAGCGCCGCCCGCGCTCTCGCGGCGTCGGTGCCATTGATCCCGGCCCACAGCATCAGATTCTCGCCAATGCTCAGCGCCGATTTCACTGCATCCAGGTGCCCGGCATAGGCGACCTGTTCCTGAAACCCCTGCGGATTGGAGGCCAGCGAGGCCTTGCCCAGCTGCGCATCGCCGCCCGCTACTGGGATCAGCCCGGCGAGCTGGCGCAACAGCGTCGATTTGCCGACCCCGTTCGGCCCACGCAGCGCCGCCGCCTGACTGGCCTCGACCCGAAAGCAGAGATCGCGGTAGACAAGCCGCCCGGCGCGGCGGCATGCGAGATTGTCGAGGGTCAAGTCCATGGCCTGTCATACCGCTTTGCGCATCCGACGCAAATCAGAGTTTCTGGCGAGAAAGTTATGCGCCGCGACACGCTGGATAATTGCGCTGCCCTTGGAATTCAGCCATTAGGAACCCAGTATTCCATCAAATGCCTCCCTGCGCCTGTGCTGCCTCTCTGCGCACGGCTAATTCCAGCGCCGGGGAGGCTCAAAAAAGGGAGCACCTGATGACCATCACCGTTGGTTCGGACACCTCGAAGACCCGCCGCACGCTGACCGAAGGCGGCCACAGCGTCGACTATTACTCGATCCCGGCGGCGGAAGCTGCGGGTCTCGGCAAATTCTCCAACCTGCCGGCAGCGCTCAAGGTGGTGCTCGAGAACATGCTGCGCTTCGAGGACGGCAAAACCGTCACCGTCGATGACATCAAGGCATTCGCCGAATGGGGCGCCAACGGCGGCAAGAACCCGCGTGAGATCGCCTACCGCCCGGCCCGGGTGCTGATGCAGGACTTCACCGGCGTCCCCGCCGTCGTCGATCTGGCGGCGATGCGCGATGCCATGGTGGCGCTGGGCGGCGACCCGGAGAAAATCAATCCGCTGAACCCGGTTGACCTGGTCATCGACCACTCGGTGATGATCGACGAGTTCGGGACGCCACGGGCGTTCCAGATGAATGTCGAGCGCGAATACGAACGCAACGGCGAGCGCTACCAGTTCCTGAAATGGGGCCAGGGCGCCTTCGACAATTTCCGCGTCGTGCCGCCGGGCACCGGCATCTGCCATCAGGTCAACCTGGAATACCTCAGCCAGACGGTCTGGACCGACAAGGACCAGCACGGCAATGAGGTCGCCTATCCCGACACTCTCGTCGGCACCGACAGCCACACCACCATGGTCAACGGCATGGCGGTCCTGGGCTGGGGCGTCGGCGGCATCGAGGCCGAGGCGGCGATGCTGGGCCAGCCGATCTCGATGCTGATCCCCGAGGTCGTCGGCTTCAAGCTGACCGGCCGGTTGCCCGAGGGCGTCACCGCCACCGATCTGGTTCTGACCGTGACCCAAATGCTGCGCAAGCACGGCGTCGTCAGCAAATTCGTCGAGTTCTACGGCGCGGGTCTCGATCACCTGCCGCTGGCAGACCGCGCCACCATCGGCAACATGGCGCCGGAATACGGCGCCACCTGCGGGTTTTTCCCGATCGACGGCGAGACCCTCCGCTACATGCGCACCACCGGCCGCGACGAGACCCGGATCGCGCTGGTCGAGGCCTATGCCAAGGCCAACGGCATGTGGCGCGGCGCCGACTACAACCCAGTCTACACCGCGACGCTGGGGCTCGACATGAGCACCGTCGAGCCGTCGATCTCCGGCCCGAAGCGCCCGCAGGACAAGATCCTGCTCAGCAAAGCCGCGTCGACCTTCAAAGGTCACATGGACACCGAGTTCAAGCGCCCGCTAAACAAGGAAGTCGCCGTCAAGGATGCCGATTACACCATCCATTCCGGCTCGGTGGTGATCGCCGCGATCACCTCGTGCACCAACACCTCGAACCCCTATGTGATGATCGGCGCCGGGCTGGTGGCGCGCAAGGCCCGGGCACTGGGGCTAAAGGCCAAGCCCTGGGTCAAAACCTCGCTTGCGCCCGGCTCGCAGGTCGTCTCGGCCTATCTCGAGGCGGCGAACCTGCAGGAAGACCTCGACGCGCTCGGCTTCAATCTGGTCGGCTATGGCTGCACCACCTGCATCGGCAACTCCGGCCCGCTGCCGATCGATATATCCAACGCGGTACATGACGGCGATCTGGTGGCCTGCTCGGTGTTGTCGGGCAATCGCAACTTCGAGGGCCGGATCAACCCGGATGTCCGGGCCAATTACCTGGCCTCGCCGCCCCTGGTGGTCGCCTACGCAATCGCCGGCGACATGAACATCGACATCGCGCATGACGCGATTGGCCAGGACCAACAGGGCAAAGATGTGTTCCTGAAAGACATCTGGCCAACCTCGAGCGAAATCTCCGACCTGGTCCACCAGACCGTCACGCGCGAGGCGTTCCTGTCCAAATATGCCAACGTGTTCACCGGCGACGACAAATGGCGCGACATCGATGCCGGCGGCGGGCTAACCTATAGCTGGCCCTCGACCTCGACCTACGTCCAGAACCCGCCCTATTTCAAAGGCATGTCGCGCGAGAAGGGCACCATCCACAATGTCGAGGGCGCCCGCATCCTGGCGCTGCTGGCGGACTCGGTGACCACCGACCACATCTCGCCGGCGGGGTCGTTCAAGCCGGACACACCGGCCGGCGAATATCTGGTCGAACGCCAGGTCCAGCCGCGAGATTTCAACTCGTTCGGCGCCCGGCGCGGCAACCACGAGATCATGATGCGCGGCACCTTCTCCAATATCCGCATCAAGAACGAGATGCTGGAGGGCGTCGAGGGCGGCTTCTCGAAGGGGCCGGACGGCACGCAAATGCCGATCTACACCGCTGCCATGGCCTACAAGGATGCGGGCATTCCACTGGTGATCATCGCCGGCAAGGAATACGGCACCGGATCGTCGCGCGACTGGGCGGCGAAGGGAACAGCCCTTCTGGGCGTCACCGCG
>DATLAW010000357.1:0-23131 GCA_035527255.1 Thermohalobaculum sp.
TATTACTTTTGTGCCACTCCCGCACGTTTCAGCGGTGGTCAACTTCGATTGCATTCGCTCGCGGCGTCGCGCGAGGCCGGAACTTATGTCGATATCGAGCCGGAGAACGACACCGCTGTGTTCTTTCCGTCATGGTTCCCGCACGAAGTGTTGCCGGTAGTGTGCGAGAGCGGACAGTTTATGGATTCCCGCTTTGCCATCAATTGCTGGTTGCTGAAATAATCGGAACTATGCGTTTGCGTAACTATTTTGAGATTGATAATCGCATGTATTCAAATGGATAGAGATGTATTTTCCAGCTTTCCATTAAATCTCACCGGGGCGACCTTCCGGGCCAGGCCGGTGGCGTCGTCGGTCTCGACGTAGGTGCCGCAGATTGTCGCCTCACCGACGGCGGGCTCGAAGCGTGCGGCGTTCATGCCGGTGACAAACCGTTTCAGTGGCTCCAGTTTGTCCATACCGATGACCGAGTCATAGTCGCCGCACATGCCGGCGTCGGTCTGGTAGGCGGTGCCCTTGGGCAGGATCATCGCGTCCGCCGTCGGGACATGGGTGTGGGTGCCGACAACCAGGCTGGTGCGGCCGTCGCACCAATGACCGGTAGCCATCTTCTCGGAGGTCGCCTCGGCGTGGATCTCGACGATAGATGCGCTGGCCGTGCCGCCAAGCGGAGCGGTCTTCAGCGCCGCATCGAGCGCAGAGAACGGATCATCGAACGGGCGGTTCATAAATACCCGCCCCAACGCAACCGCAACAAAAACCTTACGCCCCCGGGTTGCCTCGAACAGGCCCGAGCCGCGACCGGGCGCGACCTTGGCGTAGTTCAGGGGCCGGAGGATGCGGGGTTCCCGCTCGATATGGCTCAGCATTTCCTTTTGATCGAAGGCGTGGTCGCCCAGCGTGATACAATCCGCGCCGGCCGCGAATAGCGCATCGGCAATCGCCTGGGTCAGGCCGAAACCAGAAGCTGCGTTCTCGGCGTTGACGACGACGAAATCCAGTTTCCAGTCGGCGCGCAGGCGCGGCAGCAGATCAATCACGGCGCTACGCCCAGCCCGCCCGACCAGATCACCGAGGAACAGGAGGCGCATCAGCCCTGCCCAGCGCTGCTTGCGGCCATGGCGCACATCAACCCAAGCTCGGTAACGATGGCGTCGAGCGGCTGGTCGGTCGCTTCACGCGGAACCGCATCGACCTGCTGGGCGCTGTAGGCAAAACCGACGGCCTGCGTATGGCGCGCCGCGCGAAGAAGTTCCAGAGTGCGATCATAGAACCCGCCGCCATAGCCGAGCCGCCACCCATCGGCGTCAAACGCCAGCAGCGGCGTGATGAGCAGGCGCGGCTTCAACCATCTACCTCGCGCCGGGACCAAGGCGCCGAAAGGACCCTGGATCATCTGGGAATCGGGATGCCATTCGCGGAACTTCAGTGCCATCCCCCTGCCCTCGATCACCGGCACGCACAAACGGTGGCCGGCGCTGTGGAGATATTCCATCAGAGGCGTCGGGTTGATTTCGGTGCGGATCGGACAAAAACCCGATATAACTTCAACCCCAATGTGAAAACTTGCAGCCAGGAAATAATCCATCGCCGCGCGGGATATTGCGCCATTCGCTGCAATATCGGCCGCGTGTGCGACACGGCGGCGTGCAAACATCTGCTCCCGGAGGGTGGATTTGAGGTCCGGAGACTTGGCCATTCTGGTCCTTCAGGGCACCCCGGTCTGCCGCAACGTCACGGAAGCGAGAATAATTTCCGGCCTGCCTACCGTGGCGCAGGGTAGCGCGCAAGTGGAGACCGGGCCTGGCGAGAGTGCGGGAATGGGTGGCGGGCCCGTCGCGACCGTCGGGGTTTCAGATCCTCGCGGGCCTGGTAAACCAGGTGGGCGCCAGGTGAGTTTGGCCACGGCCAATCACAGAGCCAGCTCCCGTGCGAGAGTTAGGCCCCCAGGAGTCTCGCCCCTAACGAGAGGGACAGCACCCGCCACCAATCAAGATAGGGTGCGGCAGGGGCATTGGAAAGAGGCGATTGCGGGAATGCTCGGGGCTTTGACTAGTTTGCTGTGGGCCTGGCTGGCGGAGTTAGCCGCATCCGCATGGTTATTTCGCCAGCTTTGCCAACCGCGCCTCCCGCAGTCGGCTGAAATCGTCGCCGGCGTGGTAGCTCGACCGGGTCAGCGGAGTTGACGAGACCATCAGGAAGCCCTTGGCGTATGCCGCTTTCTCGTAGCCGGCAAACTCGTCCGGGGTGACAAACCGGGCCACCGCGTGGTGCTTCTTGGACGGCTGCAGATACTGGCCGATGGTCAGGAAATCCACATCCGCCGCCCGTTGGTCATCCATCACCTGCAGGACCCCCTGCCGGTCCTCGCCCAATCCAACCATGATGCCGGATTTGGTGAACATCGCCGGATCCAGCTCCTTGACTCGCTGCAACAGCCGCAGTGAGTGGAAATAGCGGGCGCCGGGGCGGACCTCCGGGTACAGGCCCGGCACGGTCTCCAAATTGTGGTTGAAGACATCCGGCCGGGCCTCGACCACAGCCTCCAGCGCCGATGCCGGACATTTCAGGAAGTCCGGCGTCAGCACCTCGATCGTCGTGTCCGAGCAGCGGCGACGGATGGCCCGGATGGTCTGGGCGATGTGCTCGGCGCCGCCATCCTCCAGGTCATCGCGATCGACCGAGGTCACGACCACATGGCTCAGCCCCAGCTTCTCCACCGCCAACGCCACCCGCCCCGGCTCGAACGCGTCCAACGCACTGGGCCGCCCGGTGGCAACGTTGCAAAAAGTGCAGCCCCGGGTGCAGATTTCGCCCATGATCATCATCGTGGCATGACCCTGGGCCCAACACTCGCCGACATTGGGACACCCGGCCTCCTGGCAAACGGTCGATAGCCCGTGCTCCTTGATGATGCTCTTGGTCTTGAAATACCCCGGCGAGTTCGGCGCCTTGACCCGGATCCAGTCCGGCTTTTTCGGGCTCAGATTATCGCGACGATGCGCCTTCTCCGGGTGCCGCTGGGCGCGGTCGGTCAGGTCACGGTCGCTCATGGGGCCATTCGATTGGTCATTCGGCTTGTCAGGCATGCGGTCTCCTGCTGTTGAACCGGAATATAGGGTCGAGCGATTAAGATGTCTTGTGGTCTTTCGGTGCAGGCAGACCCCGGAAAGACCCTCGACGGTCACGCCAGACCGCCGCTCCCCATAACATAGGCCATCAGCACCGCCACCGCCTGATCCAGATCGGCCGGGTCCATAGCCTCGTCCGGGTTGTGACTGCCATGGGCGTTGCGCACGAACAGCATGGCGGTAGGCACGCCAGCGCTGGCCAGCACCGCTGCATCATGCCCGGCGCCACTCGGCAGCCGCATGGTCGCGACGCCGGCAGCGGCTGCGCTGGCCTCAAGTGCTGTCAACAGCCCGGCATCCATCTGGGCGATCTCCCAGGTGAATTCCGGGCCCAGATCAACCGCCACCCCACGGCGCTCGGCAATCCCGGCGGTTAGCGTGAGCAGCTCGCGCCGAACCCCGTCCAGCACGTCCCCAAACTCGCTCCGAATGTCGATACAAACGGCCACCTCGCCCGCAACCCGGCTACCGCCATGCAGCGCCGGGTCAGTGGCCACCACGCCGATTGTGATGGTGGCGCTGCGGCCCGCCGCCTCGATCGCGTCCCATGCAGCGTCAAGTCCAGCGGCCATGTCAGCCACCGCCAGCACCGCGTCCTGCCGATAGGCGCGCGGGGTCGCGCCGGAATGGGCCCAGGCGCCCACAGCCCGAGCCTGGGTGTGGCGAAAACCCCCGGCAATTGCGGTGACCAGACCAACCGGCACGCCCTCGCCGATCAGGACCGGGCCTTGCTCGATATGCACTTCCACGAATGCCCCGATCCGGGTCGGGTCGAATTGCCGCTCACCCCGGCGCACTGCGTCCGGATCAAACCCGGCGGCACCCATATGGTGGGCCAGCGTCAGGCCGGTCCGCAAATGCAGCACCTCCAGCAATGCTGGATCGAGGGTGCCCAGCATCGCCTCGCTGCCGGGATAGGACACCGGAAACCAGGCCGCCTCCTCGGCCCTGAAGGCAACGACGACCAGGTCCTGCGCCGGTTGAATGCCAGCACCCACCAAATCAGCGATCAGCGCCAGACCGGCGGCCACCCCTGCCGCGCCATCATAATTGCCGCCATGGGGCACCGAATCGAGATGCGAGCCAACCAACAGGCAAGGCGCATCGCGGTCAGGCCCGGCAAGCGTCATCATCAGATTGCCGGCCGCGTCGGTCCGCACCTCGCAACCCAGCGCCAAAGCCTCGCGCCGCGCCAGGTCATGGGCCATCTGCTCACCCGGCCCATAGGCGTCGCGGGTAACACCAGGCGCATCGGCCGAACCCTCAGCCAGCGCCCCAAGGAACCGGCGCACCAACGCCGCGCCACTTTTCATGCCATTCTCCCTCAGGCCGCCCGCTCCGGGAACAATGCCCGCAGCCCGGCCTCGGATGCCTCCGCCACCCCACGCTCGGTTACCAAGCCTGTTACCAGCCGCGCCGGGGTCACATCGAAGGCCGGGTTGGCGGCAGGCGAGCCGGGCGAGACCACCCGGGTTCGCACCACCGCGCCATCCGCCGCCACCCCGGTTACCTCGGTGACCTCGGACGCCGAGCGCTCCTCGATCGGGATCTCACGCACTCCGTCGCGCACCGTCCAGTCGATCGTCGGCGACGGCAGGCAAACGTAGAACGGCACCCCATTGTCGCGTGCCGCCAGCGCCTTCAGATAGGTGCCGATCTTGTTGCAAACATCGCCCGTTGCCGTGGTCCGGTCGGTGCCGGTGAAGCAGATATCCACCTGCCCCCGCTGCATCAGATGCCCGCCCGCATTGTCGACAATCACCGTATGCGGCACACCGTGATTGTGCAGCTCCCACGCGGTCAGATGGCCACCCTGATTGCGCGGCCGGGTCTCGTCGACCCAGACATGCACCGGAATACCCGCGTCATGGGCCTGATACATCGGCGATGTGGCAGTGCCCCAGTCACAGGTCGCCAGCCAGCCAGCATTGCAATGGGTCAGGATATTCACCGGCCCCGGCTTGCGCGCCGCGATCCCGCCGATCAACTCCAGCCCATAGACACCAATACGCCGGTTTATCTCGACATCTTCCTCGACGATCTCGGCGGCGCGCGCATAGGCCGCCGCAACCCGCTGGCCGGATTCCAGCCGCGCCAAACGCTGGCGCATCAGATCCAGCGCCCATTTCAGATTAATCGCGGTCGGACGCGTCGCATGCAACCGATCGTAGGCGCCGGCCAGGTTGGCATCCGACCCATCCGCCCGCATCGCCAGCGCCATACCATAGGCGGCGGTCGCCCCAATCAGCGGCGCACCACGCACCAGCATCGCCTTGATCGCGCGCGCTGCCTCGGCCTCGGTCTTCAGCTGCACGGTCTCGAAGGCGAACGGCAACCGGGTCTGGTCAATGATCCCGACCGACCAGCCGTCATCGCCCAACCAGATCGGGCGCCAGGGTTTGCCGTTGATCTTCATGGATTCCATCCTCCTCAGGGCGATGCTCCGCCTTTGGAAATGCCTCCTGCCCGGTGCGGCGTCAACTATTGACGATCGCGTTCGGCGCATTCGTTGCGCCGGCATCGCCAAACTTGCGACGCCGCCGCGGCCCAAATGGCCTACGCGGTATCTTCAACGAGAAATCTTTTTGTGATCATCGGAAAAAGCACCTTCAACTGTCGGACAAGAGCGATTAGTTTCGAATCATTCTAAATTAACGATCCGGGGTGGCGTCCTCCCACCCGGAGCGAATGAAACCTTAACTACCTGAACGGAGAGCGGAAATGGACGGCAATACCTCATGCCCCATGATGGGCCATACAACGACCGGGACCAGGTCGAACCGGGACTGGTGGCCAAATCAGTTGAACCTGAAGATGCTTCACCAGAACTCTCCGCTGTCCAACCCCATGGGCAAGGCGTTCAACTACGCCGAGGCGTTCAAGAAACTCAACCTGAAGGCCCTGAAGAAGGACCTCTACGCGCTGATGACCGACAGTCAGGACTGGTGGCCGGCCGACTATGGAAACTACGGCGGTATCTTCATTCGCATGGCATGGCACAGCGCAGGCACCTACCGCACCGGGGACGGCCGCGGCGGCGCCTCTTCAGGCACGCAGCGTTTCGCGCCGCTCAACAGCTGGCCCGATAACGTAAACCTCGACAAGGCGCGGCGGCTGCTTTGGCCGATCAAGCAGAAGTACGGCAACAAGGTCTCGTGGGCTGACCTGATGATCCTCGCAGGCAACTGCGCCATCGAGTCGATGGGAGGCAAGACCTTCGGATTCGGCGGTGGGCGCGAGGATATCTGGGAGCCTGAGGAGGACATCTACTGGGGCGCCGAGACCGAGTGGCTGGGCGACAAGCGCTATGCCGGCGACAGGGACCTCGAGAATCCTCTCGCCGCCGTACAGATGGGCCTGATTTACGTGAACCCGGAAGGACCGAACGGCAAACCCGACCCGGTCGCGTCGGGTCGCGACATTCGCGAGACCTTTGCACGGATGGCCATGAATGACGAGGAGACTGTCGCGCTGGTCGCTGGCGGCCATACCTTCGGCAAAGCCCATGGCGCGGGCGATGCGGGCCTCGCTGGCCCCGAACCCGAGGCCGCCCCCATCGAGGCGCAGGGCCTTGGCTGGCTGTGCAGCCACGCCAGAGGCAAGGGCGTCGATGCCATCACCAGCGGTATCGAAGGCGCCTGGACGCCAACCCCGACCACATGGGACATGAGCTATTTCGACGTGCTGTTCGGGTACGAGTGGAAACTGACAAAAAGCCCGGCCGGTGCGAACCAGTGGGCGGCGAAAAACCTTGCCGACAAGGATCACGCGCCCCAAGTTGACAGTTCGGGCAAGCGGATCCCGCTCATGATGACCACGGCCGACATGGCCATGCGGATGGACCCGACCTACGAGAAGATCTCGCGGCGTTTCCACAAGAACCCGGATCAGTTCGCCGATGCTTTCGCCCGCGCGTGGTACAAGCTGACGCACCGCGATATGGGCCCGAGCTCGCGCTATCTCGGCTCGGAGGTTCCGGCCGAGGAGCTGCTTTGGCAGGACCCCATCCCCAAAGCCAGCCACAAGCTGATCAACGCGAAGGATATCGCCGGCCTCAAGGTCACGATCCTCGCTTCGGGACTGTCGGTCTCCCAACTGGTCTCGACCGCCTGGGCGTCGGCCGCAACCTTCCGCGGCTCGGACAAGCGCGGTGGGGCGAACGGCGCGCGCATCCGTCTGGCGCCGCAAAAGGGTTGGGAAGTCAACCAGCCTGCCCAACTCGCGAAAGTGCTGAAAACCCTTGAGGGGGTCCAGAAGGACTTCAACAAAGCACAAGCCAACGGCAAGATGGTTTCACTCGCCGACCTGATCGTCCTCGGCGGATGCGCAGCCGTCGAGCAAGCCGCGAAGAACGCCGGGCACAACGTGAAGGTTCCCTTCACACCGGGCCGTACGGACGCCTCGCAGAAGCAAACAGACGTAGATTCCTTCGCCGTGCTCGAACCGTTCGCAGACGGGTTCCGCAACTACCTCAAGGCCAAATACACTGTGTCGGCCGAGGAGCTGCTGATCGATCGGGCGCAATTGCTGACGCTGACCGCGCCTGAGATGACGGTTCTCGTCGGCGGCATGCGCGCCCTGAATGCAAATGCCGGGAAGTCTAGGCACGGCGTTTTCACCAAACGGCCGGAGACACTCACAAACGACTTCTTCGTCAACCTGCTCAATATGAACACGACCTGGAAAGCGTCCTCGGACGCCGGAGACGTGTTCGAGGGCCGCGTTCGCGCAACGGGAAAACTGAAATGGACCGGCACCCGAGTCGATCTCATCTTCGGCTCAAACTCTCAGCTCCGGGCCGTCGCGGAAGTCTACGGCTGCAAAGACTCGAGCAAAGCGTTTGTGCATGACTTTGTGGCAGCGTGGGACAAGGTGATGAACCTTGATCGCTTCGATCTTGCCTGATCTCAACTAAAACGCCTTCGTTCGAGGTCTTCAGGGCCAGATCGACACAACGCAAATTAGCGCGCGCCCAACCCGGGCGCGCGCGACATTTCGAACCAATCCCCTTGAACCTCGCGCGCCAGATTACCACCTTCCGGGTAACCCGCTGATCCCCGAACACCCTAAGGAGAAACTCAATGACCACAGCCAGCGACACCACGGAGGTCACCGAGCGCGACAGCCGCCGCCCGATCTGGATTCGTGGCGCCTTTATGATCTTTTTCATGATCGCCTTCAGCATCACCCAGGGTCTTGTCGCCCTGATGGCGGTAATCCAGTTCCTGTCGCTGATGTTCACGGCCAAACCGAATGATTTCATCGCCGGTTTTGGCCGTTCGCTTGGACGTTGGCTTGAACAGACCGCGCGTTTCCAATCAGCCGCCACCGATGAACGCCCGTTCCCCTGGGCGCCATGGCCAAACGAGCATTAACACCGAAACTGACCGACGGCGGAGAGTCCCTTCCCAACGCGATGCGCGCGCACTAATAGTGCGCGCATGAACCTTTTTGCAAAACTGCAAACCCAAGCCGCCGCCGGTAACCCGGTCCGTGTTGGGCTGATTGGCGCCGGCAAGTTCGGCTCGATGTTCCTCGCCCAGGTGCCGACAACGCCGGGCATTGAGGTCACCGCCATCGCCGACCTGGCGCCGGAACGTGCCCGCGCCGCCATGGCCACGGTCAGCTGGGACGCCGGGCGCGCCGCCCGCACTGCCCTCGTCACCAGTGGAATGGAACTGGCCAACCGCGACGATGTCGATGTCATCATCGACGCCACTGGTCAGCCCGAGGCTGGCATCCTGCACGCCCGCGCCGCCATCGCCGGCGGCAAACACATCGTCATGGTCAATGTCGAGGCCGACGTGCTGGCCGGGCCGCTGCTGGCGGCCGAAGCCCGCGCCGCCCGCGTCGTCTATTCCATGGCTTACGGCGACCAGCCAGCCCTGACCGCCGAGCTGGTCGACTGGGCTCGCGCCTGCGGCTTTCGCGTGGTGGCGGCGGGCAAGGGCACCAAGTATCGCCCCGGTTATCACCAACTAACCCCGGCCGAGGTCTGGGACCACTACGGCATCACCGCCGATCAGGCCAAGGCCGCCGGCATGAACAGCCAGATGTTCACGTCCTTCATGGATGGCACTAAATCCGCCATAGAGATGGCCGCCATCGCCAATGCCTGCGATCTGAAGGCACCCGCAAAGGGCTTGTCCTTCCCACCCTGTGGTGTTGACGACCTACCCCACGTGCTGCGCCCCCAGGCGCATGGTGGCATGCTCGAGGACACTGGCATGGTCGAGGTCATCGCCTGCGACGAGCGCGACGGCCGCCCGGTGTTTCGCGATCTGCGCTGGGGCGTTTATGTCGTGGTCGAGGCGCCCAATGATTACGCTGCCGAATGCTTCCGGCAATATGGGCTGAAGACCGATACAACCGGGCGCTATGCGGCACTCTACCGTCCCTGCCACCTGATCGGGCTCGAGCTGGGTATCTCGGTCCTCAGTGCCGCACTCCGCGGTGAATCAACCGGCAGCCCCCAGGCTTTCAACGGCGACGTGATGGCCACCGCCAAGCGCGACCTCGCCCCCGGCGAGATGCTGGACGGCGAAGGCGGCTATTGTGTCTACGGCAAGCTGGCCCCGGCGGCGGCGGCCCTGGCCCAGGACGCGCTACCGATTGGCCTTGCCCATGGCGTCCGACTGGTGCGCGCAATCAAGGCGGGTCAGATCGTGACCTGGCAGGACGTGGAAATCGACATGTCACGTCCGGCGGCGCTGGCGCGGCGCGAAATGGAGGCGCGGTTCGCCCCTAAGTAGACGATCCGCCAGCAATCAAAGCCGAAGTGAAAATACCTTTACCCGGTGACGAAACAACCGCCTTCAGGCGGCCAGAAAAGACTGCGCCCGCGCTTCGGCCCGGCCAGCGCCGTCCCGGTCGCCCAGGCCCTTGAACGCCCGCGCCACATAAAGCCAGTTCTGCGGGCTACTCGGCTTCAACGCGCAGCGTTCGTTCGCCAGCGCCAATGCCAGATCGAACTGTCGCGCCCTCAGGGCCGCCTCCAGCAGGGTCCAGCCAATCACGTCGCGCTGCGCAAAACTGCCGCCCAGCCGGTGCGACCGGTAGCGCACCGGCAGCAAACGATCGACACAAGCGCCGTATTGACCGTTGTGGAAGTCCTGCATCGCCTGGCAGAACGGGATGCCGATCTCGCGGCTCATCGCGACATTTGCATCAGACGCGCTCTCGACATAGCGCTCGTTTGCGCTCAGCAATGCCTGCTGGGCTTCTGTGCGGCCATCCGAGACAAAGGTCATCATCGCGTGTACGTCGTTGAAAGCATACAGCGTATCCTGCGCCGATGGCTCCCACCGATCGGCCAGCCGTTTCCACCGGTCACCAGTGTCGACATCCAGCAGCTTCAACCGCCACAACAACGCCGAGGCATCCAGCTCCTCATATTTGTCACCGGCCTGTTCGCTGGAGCACAGACGTCGGTCGTAGATTGAAATCACCGCGTCGATGTCGCCCGCATCCAGATGATACAGCGCGGTATGCCACCACAAATGGTTGGCAAAATGCGAGGTACCCCAGTCCTTCTGGTATTCCGCCATGAAGCGGATGCCGCCAGACTGGCGCCCATTCATCTCCATCACATGACCGACCGCATGGACCGCATACGGATTGTCGGTGCGAAGCGCCAGTGACCGGCGGCCCATTTCCTCGGCCTTGAAATAATCGCCGTTCTCCTCCAGCCCGAAGGAGTAGAACCCAAGCACGAACTCGTAGCCCGGTATATTCTCGTCCCACAGGTTGAACACCCGCGCGACCACATCGCGCTGCCCGACCACGTCGCCGAGCAGCACATCGGTCAGATGCGCCAGTTGCAATGCCAATAGGTCCATCGGGTAATGCGTCAGGACCGATTCCCACATCTGCAACGCGCCGAAAAAATCGCCGCGCAGCCACAGTTGCATCGCCTTCAGATGGCCCCGCTCGCGGTCGTTGGCCCCGTCCGCCAGCGCCTCGGCGGCCGCAACTGCTGCGACCATCTCACCATAAATCCGGGTCTCCATCGCCTGGCTCAGCCACCCGGCTTTGAACAGATGCCCCATGATAAAGCGCGGATGCTCGGCCAGCACCCGGTCAATCTCGGCAATCGCATCGCCTCGGAACGTCAGCGCACAGATATGGGCGCGCTCCATCCCCGCGATGGCACCCTTATCCACATAGGACACCGGCACACCGCGGCAATCGAGACCACCATGGTTCATTCCGTTCGGTTTGCTGCTTTTGTTCATGAGATCGTCGGCCCCATCTTCGGTCGGTGCATCGGCTTTTGTCGATATATCGCGGCAATATACATCAGAGTACGCCGCCCGATAATCAATGATCGGTACTTCTACATCAGGAATTGGTGATTTTTCTGGCGATCTTGAAACATCTTGGCATTTGACCCGACCCGCCGCTTGATCGTAACAACCAGCCAATGAACAATCTCTCTCCCATCCACATCATCGGTGGCGGCATGGCGGGCTCCGAGGCCGCCTGGGCCGCGGCCAATCTCGGCGTGCCGGTTATCGTGCACGAAATGCGCCCCCAACGCGGTACCGAGGCGCATCAGACCGATGGGCTGGCCGAGCTTGTATGCTCGAACTCGTTCCGCTCCGACGATCACGAGACCAACGCCGTCGGCCTGCTGCATGACGAGATGCGCCGGGCCGGATCGATCATGATGGAAATGGCGTCCCTACATAGTGTTCCTGCTGGCAGCGCCCTCGCGGTCGACCGTGATGCCTTCAGTGCCGCCGTCACCGAGCGGCTTCTGGCACATCCGCTTGTCGCGCTGGAGCGCGGCGAGATCGCCGGATTGCCTCCCGCTGATTGGGACAATGTCATCATCGCTACCGGCCCGCTGACCTCGCCCGCCCTGGCCCAGGCGATCCGCGAGAAGACCGGCGAGACCTCGCTGGCCTTCTTCGACGCCATCGCCCCGATTGTCTATGCCGACAGCGTCGACATGGAGCGGGCCTGGTTCCAGTCACGCTACGACAAGGGCGAGACCGAAGCTGAACGCACCGCCTATCTGAACTGCCCAATGGACCGCACCCAATACGAAGCGTTCATCGATGCCCTGCTGGCCGCCGACAAGACCGAGTTCAAGGAGTGGGAAAAGGACACGCCGTACTTCGAGGGTTGCCTGCCAATCGAGGTAATGGCCGAGCGCGGTCGCGAGACGCTGCGCTTTGGCCCATTGAAGCCGGTCGGACTGACCAACCCGCATCAGCCCCAGATCAAGGCCCACGCCGTGGTCCAGCTCCGCCGCGATAACGCATTGGGAACGCTGTATAATATCGTCGGATTTCAAACAAAGATGAAATACGGCGCCCAGGCGGAGGTCTTCGCCCTGATCCCAGGTCTGGAACAAGCACACTTTGCCCGCCTCGGCGGCATCCACCGCAATACCTTTCTGAATTCACCCCGGCTGCTGGATCACGAGTTGCGCTTGAAAGCCGATCCGCGGCTGCGCTTTGCCGGGCAGATCACCGGGGTCGAAGGCTACGTCGAATCTGGCGCCATGGGCATCCTCGCCGGGCAATTGGCGGCACATCAGCGCCTGGGTCACGTCTTGCCTCCGCCACCGCCTGAAACTGCAATGGGCGCTCTGGTCCATCACATCACCGGCGGTGCCGAGGCCGAAACCTTCCAACCGATGAACGTTAATTTCGGCTTGTTCCCACCGCTGAATGACGAAATTAAGCAAGGCCGCAAGGGTAAACGCGACCGCGCACGCGCCTATACTGACCGTGCCAAGGTGGCCTATGGCCACTGGCTCAAGGCGGGACAAGTTTGAGCCTCTCCGACCCGGCGCAAATTGGTGTCATATTCCTACTAAATCCGCCCAACCCCGGACATATTTCTAGGGTATAGAATCGCTGTGTGGATTGCTTGCGGAGAGGAAATTGAGAAATCTTGCGATGAGTACAGATGTTTTGCCGGACGGGGCACCGTATAATCGGCAACAGTTCTTCTGTATTGTTCAGCGCCTGGACGGATTCAAAAATCTCGCCGCCGAGATAGGCAACGAGCATGCCGAGACTGTTGCCAATTTGATTTTCGACTCCGAGGTTAGAGAGACCAATCCGGCCGAGCGATATGTTCTGATCGCCGCCGATCGACTCGCGGATTACCCGGCCCGGATCGACCAATTGTTGCAGGCCGAATTCACGCAAATCGTTGGGACACGGGACTATGTTACGTCGCTTCTGAAGACCGCGATGGCCGGGGAGCTGCGGAGCATCATGGTGGGATTGTCTGAGCCGGAATCGAGTGATTCCATGGCGCGGCAACCGCTGCAAAGTGAAACGCAGGACGACGACATCGCGAAAGCCGCCAACTGGGTCGGCAGCTCGATGCACGGCAACGGTATCGATGTTGTTCACGATTCCCTGACCCGTCATATCCTGACCAAACCGCGCCGCCTGGCGTTGGGCCAGGCTCCAACGGACTTGCTTGACCAGGTCCATACTGAACTCGCGGCGGACGCACCGAAGGTGCGCAGCCCGAATAGCCTCACAACCTACCCATCCAGCATCGGTGGGCGTTTCCTGCTGGAGTTGGTATTCAATTGGACCTCGAACATCATCTGGCCGGGACCGGGCGAGGAGATTTGGCAGGACGTCGCGCTTTTTTACTTCGGCGCCATCGCAACCGTTCAGGGTTACACGGATGGAAACAAACGCGTTGCCCGCATGGCTTATGCAATCACGCTGCTGAGGGCTGAACTTCCCTTCGTCGCGCCTAATCTGGCGTTGCAAAAGGCGCTTATCCGGATCGGTCGTAGCGACCACGCATAGCGCCGGTTTGACCGGCTCCACCAACCCGCATACCGTAAGCTCTCATTGTTGTGGGGGAGAGCACGATGGCTGATGATCGCTACAAACTCAGCAACGCGTACAAGGTTTCCAGCCCGGATGAGACCCACGAGTTCTACCAGGGTTGGGCCTCGGGCTACGAAGCCGAAATCACCGAGAACGGCTATATCACGCCACAGCGCTGCGCCGGGGCGCTGGTGCATCTTGCTGCGGCGCCCTGGGCACCGATCATGGATTTGGGCTGCGGCACCGGGGTCTCCGGGCTGGCGCTGAAAGCTGCCGGGTTCGAATGCATCGACGGCTACGACTTCAGCCAGGCTATGCTCGATCAGGCCGCGCTCAAGGGCATCTACCGCGACCTCGCCATTGCCGATATGTCGAAACCGCTGGAGATCACGGAAGGTATGTACCAGAACGCCGCCGCTGTTGGCTGCATCACTCCCGATTACATGCCCGCGACGGTCTTGGACGAGATCCTGTCGAAGCTGCCGACGGGCGGCTACCTGGTGTTTTCGGTCAACGACCACTCCGTCGCTGACGGCAGCATTGTCGGTCGTATTATGACCCTGACCGACTGCGGGGCGGCCGATCTGGTGTTCAAGGAATACGGCGACCATCTGCCGGGGATCGGGTTGAAAAGCACGGTCTATGGATTGAAAAAGAGGTGAGGCGGCGGTGCCTCATTGCGTGTGTCCAAATTTGCGCACATACTTAATTGATTGAAATATCACATAAAATTAGTTAACGCGCAAATTCGGAGCCTGGCGCCGCCAACCTACCATCGCCCCCGCAAAG
The DNA here is from genome assembly GCA_035527255.1 of Thermohalobaculum sp. GTDB lineage: Bacteria > Pseudomonadota > Alphaproteobacteria > Rhodobacterales > Rhodobacteraceae > Thermohalobaculum. Next base: position 14,735 of record DATLAW010000357.1, read on the forward strand.
CCCGCCAGGTGAGCGTCATCGCGCGGCCAGCCTGCCCCGGTTCGACCAAATCGCGCTGCAAATCCAGGTTCGGCTGCCGCGCTGAATGCAGCACTGCTTCGGCCCGCCACACCGGCAGCAGCGCTGGCGCCGCCGCCTTCGGCACCGCCCGGCGATCGGCGCGGGCGACGGTCAGCAGTGTCAGCGCCTGACCGGCCAGCCGATTGGCGATGGCGCGGGTGTGATCAGTGGTGCGGGCGCGCGCCAGTTCGGCCCGGTCCTCCGGTGTCAGTCCCGGCAACAGGTACTGGTTGGCCTCCGCCGCCAGCGCTACCGCTTGGCGCACGGCGAAGGCTACCCCCAGGGCATGGCCAACGGCACTGGCGGTTCGCCGTGCCGCCGGGTTGTCGCCAACCAGAAGATGGGCGGCCAGACGGGTCAAGGCGCCGAAGCGGGCATCAACCCAGTCGCCAAAGCGCTGCTGGTCCATCGGCCCCTCCAACTCGATTTCGCGGGCATCGGCCAACAGTGCCAGATCGACGGCAGGCAGGGCGTGGGCGGTGAGCAATCCGTGCAGCGGCCCGGCGACCTCGTGCTGGCGTGGCGGCTCGCCCGCTTCGATTCCGGCCACCAGATCGCGCCACCATTGCAGGCGCATCGCCGCTATCAGCGGCTCGGAGGCGCGTAGTGCCGCCTTCGACAACTCGATATCATAGGCATACAACACCATCAGCCGCTCACGGGCTGGCTCCGGCGCGAACAGGGCGGCGTGGAACAGGTCCGGGTCCATCTGCCGCACCAGCGCGGCGGCAGGGCTGAGAGCCGGTTCGCTCACTTGGCGGCTGGCGCGCCCGCCAGGATCAGCTTGGTGATCACCGCATCCTCCAACGCCTGAAACGAGGCATCGACGATGTTGGGCGAGACCCCGACCGTCGACCAGGTATTGCCCTGCGCGTCGGCGCTGTCGATCAGAACGCGGGTTACAGCCTCGGTCCCGGCGCCAATTATCCGCACCTTGAAGTCGACCAGATGCAGGTCCTCGATATAGCTTTGATACTTGCCCAAATCCTTGCGCAGCGCCCGCGCCAAGGCGTTGACTGGCCCCTGATCCGCATGGCTGACCGGATCGATCGATTCGGAGGCGGATATCATCCGCTCGCCGTCCACATACACCACCACAACCGCCTCCGAGACTGTCACCACGCCGTGATTAGGATCATCGCGCCGCTCGACCGAAACCCGGTAGCGGTCAACCTCGAAGAACTTCGGAACCTGCCCCAGAAACCGCCGGGCCAGCAACTCGAAGCTCGCCTGGGCGGAATCGAACGAAAACCCCTGGTCCTCCAGCTCCTTGACTCGGGTCAGCAAGCGGCCCAACCGCTTGTCACTCGCATCAACCTCGATCCCGGCCTCGGCCAACCGCTTGACCAGGTTCGAACGTCCGGCCTGGTTCGACATCAGGATCACCCGCGCATTGCCCACCGTCTCGGGTGCGACATGCTCGTAGGTCGTCGGGTTCTTGGCGATGGCCGAGGCGTGCAGCCCGGCCTTATGGGCGAACGCCGCGGCGCCGACATAGGGCGCATGGCGATTCGGGCGGCGGTTAAGCACCTCGTCCAGCATCAGCGAGGCGGCCCGCAGTTTAGGCAATGCCGCCACCGCAATGCCGGTTTCGAACCGCTCGGCGTATTGCGGTTTCAGCAGCAGCGTCGGGATGATCGACACCAGATTGGCGTTGCCGCAGCGCTCGCCCAGCCCGTTCAACGTGCCCTGGATCTGCCGCGCCCCGGCCTCGACGGCGGCAAAGGTGTTGGCCACCGCCTGCTCGGTGTCGTTATGGGTGTGAATGCCGACATGGTCGCCCGGGATGCGCTGGCAAACTTTTGTGACAATCTCGCTGACCTCGCCCGGCAGGGCGCCGCCATTGGTGTCGCACAGCACCACCCAACGGGCACCGCCCTCCATCGCCGCATCGAGACAGGCCAGCGCGTAATCCGGGTTGGCCTTGTAGCCGTCAAAGAAATGCTCGGCATCGAACAGCGCCTCGCGGCCTTGGGCGACCAGATGGGCAACGCTCTCGCGGATATTGGTGATGTTTTCGTCGAGGGTGATGTTCAGCGCGGTGGTCACGTGGAAGTCGTGTGCCTTGCCGACGAGGCAGACGGCGGGGGTGCCGGCGTTCACAACCTCGGCCAACACGTCGTCATTGGCGGCGGATCGCCCGGAGCGTTTGGTCATGCCAAAGGCTGTAAAGGTCGCGCGCTTCAGCTTCGGCGCGTCGCGGAAGAAGTCACTATCGGTCGGATTGGCGCCGGGCCAGCCGCCCTCGACATAGTCGAGCCCGAGAGCGTCGAGCGCCTTGGCGATCTTGGTTTTGTCAGCAACCGAAAAGTCCACGCCCTGGGTTTGCTGGCCGTCGCGGAGAGTGGTGTCGAAGAGGTAGAGGCGTTCGCGGGTCATTTTGAAACCTCAGACTCAAGTAGTTCTTGAAGTTTTCGCAATACGAAGGTTTCCGAAGGGATCGTTCGCCACGCCAAAACGACCATGGGATCATGCTGACGAAAACTTATCCCCGCCTCCTTCGCGCTCGCACGAGCCGCTTCAATCTCGTTGGCGTCACCCCGATGGAGCGCCGCTTTAAAGCGTGTAAAATATGGAACAGCATCAACAAAATCTTTTCGCAACTTCCAGACCGTCGCGCCTGGACTGTCCATCAGCTCAACACCCGCAGCGCGCATACCGTCGCGAATGACATCTGCGCTTGCATAATCTTTTTCATTTCGCGCCACATTTCGCGCCTCAATCAATTGGTTGGCGACGTTGTCCAACTCGCGAGAGATATTTCTCTCCGCTTTGCTCAGATCTGATATTCCCACGGCGGTGGACTTCCCAGCCGCATGGCCAACTCCGGACGCAATTGCGGCGCCGACCCCAGTAGCGGTCGAAGCGCCGGTGGCGTAACCACGTGCGGCGGCAATCAGACCAAGGCCGATAAATTGTGTGGCCGCCCGCAACTCCTTGGCTCGCCGCTCCTTCGCCAAATTGTGAAGAATGGCAATCGCTTGCGCCGTGTTCAGATCATCCGCCAAAGCATCGATAAACTCTCGTGGAACATCGCCCGCAGTCTCGCTGCCGACAACTTCACCCCATCTGGCGAGCGTATTGTCCGCTTCTTTGAGAGCATTCTCCGTCCAATCCAATGGGTCACGATAGTTCACCGAAAGAAGTAGTAACCGGATTACCGAGCCCGGGACGCCCTGGTCCAACAAATCCTTCACCGTAAAGAAGTTGCCCAGTGACTTGGCCATCTTCTCGCCTTCGACCTGCAGGAACCCGTTATGCATCCACACGTTCGCCATCACGTCGGTGTGGTTGGCGCAGCAGCTTTGAGCGACCTCGTTCTCGTGGTGGGGGAACACCAGGTCGATGCCGCCGCCGTGGATGTCAAACGTGTCGCCCAGCAGCGCCCGCGCCATGGCCGAGCATTCGATGTGCCAGCCGGGGCGACCCCTGCCCCAGGGCGACGCCCAACCCGGCTGCTCCGGCGTCGAGGGTTTCCACAACACGAAGTCCATCGGGTTTTTCTTGTAGGGCGCATCCTCGACCCTACTACGGGCGACCATGTCGTCGACAGAGCGGCCCGACAGCTTGCCGTATCCGTCATAGGTGCCGACATCGAACAGCACATGGCCCTCAGCCTCGTAAGCATGGCCCTGGCCGATCAGCGTCTTGGTCATCGCCACCATCTGCGGGACAAATTCGGTGCAACGCGGCTCGACATTCGGCCGCAGCGCCCCCAGCGCGTCCATATCCTCGTGATACCAGCCGATGGTCTCGTTGGTGATGCGGCGGCACGCGGCCTCCAGCGTCTCGCCGGCACCCTTGGTATCGACCGCTCGGGTGATGATCCGGTCATCGACATCCGTGAAGTTCCGCGCGTAAGTGACTGCCCCCTCGCCATAAACATGGCGCAACAGGCGGTACAGCACATCGAACACCACCACCGGTCGGGCGTTGCCGATATGGGCGCGGTCATAGACCGTGGGGCCGCAAACATACATCCGCACATTGGCCGGATCGATCGGCTCGAACGGCTCCTTGGTCCGGGTGCGGGTGTTATACAGATGAATCTCGGTCATTGGCTCTCTCGCGCGCGTGGTAGTCCCGCGGCGGGCCTAGCATCTCATTCTGTATCAGGGAACAGGAAACACCGCCGCGGACTATGTCAGCGGGTAATGCAAATCCGGCAGAGGGACATTGCGGTGTTCATGCGGCGCTTATTGGTTCCATTTACCCGCCAAGTCAAGGTTTTCGCAGCAGCGGCATCAGCGTCTTCATGTCCGGCCCATGCTCGCGACCGGTCAGCGCGAGGCGCAGCGGTCGGAACAATCCGCGCCCCTTTCGCCCGGTCGCGGCCTTCACGGCGGCAGTCCACTCCTGCCAGGTCTCCGGCCCCCAGGGACGCGGCGGGATCAGCGCCATTGCCTCGGCGACAAACCCCGCATCGACGGAATCGATCACTGGGTCTGTGCCATCCCGGCACAACGCCCACCAATCGGCGGCGTCGCCGATGCGGTCGAGGTTGGGGCCGACGGCTTGCCAGAACTCCAGCGCACTTTCGTCCGGTATACCAATGTCTTCCAGTCGTTTCTTCACACTTACAACTGGCAACGCCCGCAACGTCTTGGCGCTGTGCAGCTGCAATTCCTCCGGATCGAACTTGGTTGGCGACAGCCCGAAGCTGCCTATATCCAACCCCGCCACTATGTCGTCCAGCGATCCCATCACCTCAACCGGCCGGGCCGAGCCCAGCCGGGCCATGAACGACACCAGTGCCAGCGGCTCTACGCCTGCGTCGCGCAGATCGCCGAGCGACAGCGTGCCGAGGCGTTTCGACAGGCCCTCACCCTGCAGCCCGGTCAGCAAGGAGTGGTGGCCAAAGGCGGGCGGCACTGCGCCCAGCGCCGCGAAAATCTGGATCTGGGCGCCGGTGTTGGTCACATGGTCGGCGCCGCGCACCACATGGGTTACCGCCATCTCAGCGTCATCCACCACCGAGGCAAGTGTATAGAGCAACTGGCCGTCTTCGCGAAACAGCACCGGGTCGGACAGGCTGTGGGCGTCGACATGCTGCGGGCCACGGATCAGATCGTCCCAGCGAACCTCGCTCTGCTCGAGCAAAAACCGCTGATGCGGGTGGCGGCCCTCGGCCAGCAGCCGGGCCTTGCCGGCCTCGGTCAGCTTCAAGGCGGCGCGGTCATAGACCGGTGGCAGGTGCTGGTTCAGCTGCTTCTTGCGCTTCAGGTCGAGCTCGAGCGGGGTCTCGAAGCAATCATACAGCCGCCCTTCCCGGCGCAACGTCTCGGCCGCCTCCCGGTAGCGATTGAGCCGGGCCGACTGGCGCTCCTCGCGGTCCCAGTTCAGCCCCAGCCACTCCAGATCGCGCCGGATCGCATCGGCATAACGATCCTCAGATCGCTCCGCATCGGTGTCGTCGATCCGCAGAATAAACGTGCCGCCGGTCTGCCGGGCCATAGCCCAGTTCATCACCGCGCTGCGCAGGTTGCCGACATGCAGCAGCCCGGTCGGGGATGGGGCGAAACGGGTGATCGCCATCAGGCCCGCCAAGTATGGATTTGCCGCAATTCGTCCAACTCACGCTCGATCGAGGTCATATAATCGTCCATCATCGCTCCTGGTATCGTAAGATGCGCCTTCTTCGGCCCGATCGTTCGAACCAGTGGTAATACGTCGTCCTTCATTGGCGTGAGTGTTTTGGCTGGGTCCACAAGGGTAACGCCGAGGTACCATTTTCCCCGGTATTGGAATGACGTGAACCCTTTGATTTCCGACCACGCGATCGGCCCAACAGGGTTGCTGGTGAACCGAAGAGTGATGCCATTTTTAGCGGCAACCACGGTCGGTCCAGTGGCGCGGGTGTGCTTGATGTTCACCAGTAGCAGGACCACGCCAATTGGCAAAGCCCAATAGGTCGACAGCATTTTCAGGTCTTGCGAAAAGCCGATCCCAAAAATACTGCCTTGGGTCAACACCACCGCCGCGAAGCCGAGCAAGATCAACCCAACAACAAGACCGCCGATCGAGTCCGATTTCGATCGGTAGTAAATAATTCCACTGTCTAATTTTTCAACCATGGAACTTTACCCCGGCGCTGTCGGCTGATGTTGATGAAACCCGATGCTAACTATAGTCGCGCGCACGCTATTTGTCCTGCCCTATCATTCAGCGCATCGGATAGTATCCGCGGTCAGGCGCCGGGTATTATTGGCAGATATGCGGATAACACGCGCGGAAAACCAGCCGGGGACGGCGCAAGAACGGATGATGGTCACGTCCGCCTCTCCCGTATCCCCTCCAGCACCGCTGCTGCGTTCGCCGGGCTGGCGCCCAGACTGATCGCCCGGAAGGCAAGGTTGGGCACGCCGGCTGCGTGCGACTTGGCGTGCATAAGCCGGGTCCAGGTGCCGAGGCGGGAAAACGTTCCCGCCGGGTCGTCGAGGTAGATCGCCAGCCATGGCTTCTTGCCCATGATCACTGGCCGGAAAGCGCCAATCTCGCACCACGGGATAGGAACCGAGAACCCGAGGATCGAGCGGAATGCCAGCCCTTCCGGTGTTGCCACGACCGTCGGCGTGCGCCGGACCAACCGCACCAGCGTATCGACCGCGAATACCGGGCACAGTACCAACACTACCCGCAACGCCAGCCGAATAAAGGTGGACGCCTGCGCCAAGACCATCGGATCGACGGTAAGCCACACAAATGCCGCCGCCGCCGTAAAAAGCACCAGCCCCAGAAACATCACTACCTGCGTGCCGCGTTCGGGCACGAAGCTGGCCAGAACCTCGCTCACGACTTATCCCGCCATCGGTTCACGATCGGATAGCGCCGGTCAAGCCAGAATGCCTTCTTGGTCAGCTTCACCCCCGGCGCCGACTGGAAGCGTTTGAATTCCGAGGCATACAATAGTCCCTGTACTTTCATCACGGTGGCGCGCTCATAGCCTTCGGCGATGATATCCTCGGTGCTCCACTGGTCCTCGACAAGGCGTTCCAGGATGGCGTCCAGCACCGGATAGGGCGGCAGACTGTCCTCGTCCCTCTGGTTCTCGCGCAGCTCCGCCGAGGGCGGTTTCTCGATCACGCGGGCCGGGATCACTGGACCAGCCGGGCCTTTCATCCATGGCCGCTGGTTGGCGTTTCGCCAACGACAGGTCTCGAATACCCGGGTCTTGTAGAGATCTTTGATCGGGTTGTAGGCACCATTCATGTCGCCATAGAGGGTAGCGTAGCCGACTGCCATTTCGGACTTGTTGCCGGTGGTCAACAGCAGCTCGCCGAACTTGTTCGACAGCGCCATCAGGTAGACCCCGCGGAGCCGCGACTGAATATTTTCCTCGGTGACATCAGGCTCGCGACCTTCGAATTGCTCGGCCAACCCTTGTCCAATGGCGGAAACAGCACCTGAAATCGAAATCTCCGGGTGTTTTACCCCGAGCGCCCGCGCTACCTCCGCCGCGTCCTCCAGGCTATGGGCTGAGGTGAAACGCGACGGCAACATCACGCAGCGCACATGCTCCGCCCCGAGGGCATCAACCGCCACCGCCGCGACCAATGCCGAATCGATTCCGCCGGACAGGCCCAGAAGCACGCTCTGGAAACCCGATTTCCCAACATAGTCGCGCGTCGCCTCGACCATGGCGCGGTAGTCCATTTCGGCCGCATCAGGCACCGGGGCCAGTTCGCCCTGCTGGATGCGCCAGCCTTCGTTGGTTCGTCGCACTTCCACGGTTGCCACCGCCGGATCGAAAAACGGCATTTGCAGCATCAACCGCCCGCCGGGATTCATGGCAAAGCTACCGCCGTCGAATATCTGGTCGTCCTGGCCGCCGATCAGGTTCAGGTAGATCACCGGCAACCCGGCCTCGACCGTCCGCGCCACCATGTGCTGGACGCGGATGTCGTATTTGCCGCGCTCGTGGGGTGAGCCGTTGGGTATGACAAATAATTCCGCTCCGGATTCCTCCATTCCCTCGGCGACATCCGAGAACCACATGTCCTCGCAGATCGGAAACGCAACCCGGCACCCGGCGATCTCGACTGGGCCGGCGATTGGCCCCTCCAGATACAGCCGCTTTTCGTCGAAGACGCCGTAGTTGGGCCGGTGATGCTTGGTGAACGAGGCGCGGATCACCCTGTCCTGCAACAGATGATAGGCGTTATAGGCGCCGGCATGGTCCTGGCCCGGCTCGCGGGTCGAGCCGGGGATCGGCCCGCCAATCCCAAGCGCCGCGCCACCTGGCCGGGTCGCTGCCGCAAGAACTTCAAGTGCTATTCGAATATCGCGCAAGAAAGCGGGCCTTACCGACAGGTCCAGCAGCTGGTACCCACTGAGGAA
>DATLAW010000358.1:0-4759 GCA_035527255.1 Thermohalobaculum sp.
GTCTCGTTGTCATCGATTACCAGCGCGCGCTTTCCGGCGATGTCCACCGGAATTCTGGCCGGTTTCTCGAGCGTTTCTGTAACGAGCAGCGCCACAGTGAACCAGAATATCGAGCCTTCGCCCGAAACCGACGTCACGCCAATCTCGCCCCCCATCGTCTCGACAAGACCCTGGCTGATCGAAAGGCCGAGCCCGGTCCCCTGATGCTGCCGGGTTGATGATGCATCCACCTGGTTGAACTGGTCGAAGATTCTTCCCTGCTGCTCGGCAGGGATCCCGACGCCGGTATCGCGAACCTCGACACGCAGCGAAAGGACATGAGTGCCATCGCCGATGTGCTCCTCGCCCGAAACATCGATCACAATCTGCCCACTCTTGGTGAATTTTATCGCATTGCCGAGCAGATTGGTCACGACCTGCCGGACACGGCCAAAATCACCGATCACGGTCTGGGGCAGATCGGGCTGCACGCGAACAAGCAGCTCGAGCCCTTTCTTTTCGGCGAGATGGGCAACCAATTGCGCCGGCTCGTTAGCGATCCGGGCCAATTTGAACGGCTGGGCCTCCAGCGTCAGCTGCCCGGCATCGATCTTGGAGAAATCTAGAATGTCGTTGATGACGCTCAGCAGCGATCCTGCTGACGAACGGATGATGCCGACGAACATGTTCTGGCGGTCACTCAGCGGGGTGGTCGCCAGCAACTCCGACATGCCGATCACACCGTTCATCGGGGTGCGGATCTCGTGGCTCATATTGGCCAGAAATTCCGATTTTGTGCGATCGGCGCTTTTGGCGTGAACCAGGGCGGTTTCCAATTTCTTGTTGGAGCTACGCATTGATCGGACAAAATGAAAAGTTCCTGAAATTGCCAGAATGCCAACTAATCCGGATGCGATCAGAACACCAAGAAGAAGACCATTCGCTTGCTCTATGCGTATGAACGAGGATTGTGCTGCCCGTTTTGCTGCGTCATCTGCGCCTGCGCGAATGGGTTCCAGGACTTCCCGTGCCAATCGCAAATGTTTCATGATTTGAATTATGTGGAAGCTTTTCTCGAAGTCAGACATTTCCTGATTCGGATCGTTTCGGACCTCTTCCCAACTATGCAGAATGTCGTCGATTGCATCGGATAGTTTAGCCTTGGCAGCATCAGTGAATGTTATTGAAGCGTTGCGTTTAAGATCGTCGACCGCTTGCTGAAGTCGAACGAATTGCAGATCAGTATCCTTCAGAACGCTTGCGCGCTCAGTGTCCGACAATTCAAATGCGATTGCGGTGAATGTGGGCAATACGTTGCTGGCGATTTCCAGGACGCCAAGGGCCTGATTGGCTCCTGAGGCATTTCTTTGGATATCAGCAACATGGCCACGCAGGACAAAGAGCAGACTAATGCTTATGGCAGCTGGTATGACCGCAGCTACCAAACTCAATATGCAGACAGCAAGCAAGAACTTGCTGTTTTGAAACAGTTTCAGCACGTCCATTGCCAGTCAATAAACATCTTAAGCAGGATCAGTCTTCCGTAGATCTCACAATTTCAGCAGTAATCGGGTTGAAGTAGATTTCGATCCGAACCCCAGCGGCGTCCTTGCCGTAGATTTCGTAACAATTTCCGGCTGTCTTCTTGAGAACCGAGATTTCGTGGCCCATGGATTGAATCTGTTCACGGAACTCTGCTTCCGGCAGCCATTTGCTTTCCGGCTCATCGGTGCAATGCGGTCCGGCCAAAGCAGGGGAGCTGATTAAAACTGCGGCGATCGCCAACAAAATTCTCATAGCGGGTTCCTCGTGTGAAAGAAATCTACCGCGCATCTTGATCCCAAAACCCTTAACAGCCGATTGATCGGGAAGGAGATCAATCGCAAATAATGTCTGCGTGAAATGGTTGGTCCATTCCCCGACCACCGGATGGCCTTTCCCCGTGAGTTGCGATTGCTCTTCAGGCACCCGTCTCCCGGAGTGTGGGTATCTGATTGAGGAATTTGGCATGGTAAATGCCGGTTCTTGGTGCAATCAGGAAGCGTGGCCGCCCGCGGCCTACCCGCCCAGCACCGCCGCTTCCGGCGCTGTCCGCCCGAGGATGATATCCGCCGCCTTCTCGGCGATCATCAACGTGGCGGCGTTGAGGTTGGCCGAGATCATCATCGGCATGATCGAGGCGTCGATCACCCGCAGTCCCGTCATGCCATGCACCCGCAGTTGATCGTCGACCACGGCACTTGGGTCGCTGGCCGGTCCCATGCGGCAGGTTCCGGCCGGGTGGAAGGTGGTGGTACCGCGCTGGCGGGCGGCGTCGATCAGCTGATCGTCGGTCTGGACGTCGGGGCCGGGGAAATCCTCGTAGTCGTAATAGGGCTCCAGCGGCTTCGAGGCCAACAGCTTGCGCGCCAGTTTCATCCCGGCCAGCAGCACCTGGCGATCCGAGGCTTCGGCCAGATAGTTCGGCTGGATGATCGGGGCCTCAAACGGGTCGGCCGAGCGCAGCCGCACATAGCCCCGGCTGTCGGGCCGCTGTTGCCAGGCGGCGATGGTCATCCCCGGTTCGGTCTCGAGCTGGCCCTGCACGCCTTCCTTGTAGCTGGCCGGGGTGAAGGTCATCTGCAGGTCGGAGTTTTCGACCGAGGGGTCCGAGCGCCAGAAGGCATAGATCAGCGTCGGGCTGAGGCTGAGGATACCCTTTCGCCGCAAGGCCCAGTTCGCCACCTCCAGCCCCAGCCGCCAGCCGCGGGCGCGCTGGTTGATGGTATCGATGTTCTTGACCCGGGCCGAAAAACGCGGCGCATAATGGTCGCGCAGGTTCTCGCCCACGCCGGGCAGCGCGTGTTGGACCGCGATACCCTTCGAGCCGAGCAGCTCGCCCGGCCCGATGCCGGACAATTGCAGCAGTTGCGGTGAGTTGTAGGTGCCGCCGGAGACGATCACCTCGCGCCGCGCTCGTATCTCGACAGGCCGACCGCCGCGTCCGCCCTTGTTATAGCGCACACCCACCGCCCGCTTGCCCTCCAGCACCAAGGTGGTCGCATGGGCATGGGTCAGCACGGTCAGGTTCGGGCGCTTCATCGCCGGGCGCAGAAAGGCGGTGGCGGCGCTGACCCGGCGGCCATTGTGGATGGTGCGCTGCGAGTAGCTGATGCCCTCCTGGATGGTGCCGTTATAGTCCGGGTTGCGCGGGATGCCGTGTTGCACCGCGCCCTCGATGAACGCCTCGCACAGGGGGTGGTGCCAGTCGATATCGGTGACGGTCAGGTTGCCCTCGCGGCCCCGGAACGTATCCTCACCACCGCCGATCCGCCGCTCCATGCGCCGGAAATAGGGCAGCACGTCGGCGTATCCCCAGCCCAGGTTGCCGCGCTGGGCCCAGTTGTCGAAGTCCATTCGCTGGCCGCGATTGTAGATATGCCCGTTGATCGAGCTCGACCCGCCCAGGGTCTTGCCGCGCGGCGCGAACACCCGCCGCCCGCCGGTCCATTCGGTCGGCTCCATGCTGTAGCACCAGTTGATCCGGGGATTGTAGAAGGTCTTGATGAAGCCCGCCGGGATGTGGATGAACGGATGCCAGTCACTCGGCCCGGCTTCCAGCAGCGCGACCGTGGTGCCGGGGTCCTCGCTCAGCCGGTTGGCCAGAACCGAGCCCGCCGATCCGGCACCGACGATGACATAGTCGAACGTATCCAATTTCCCGGTCCCTCTCGGTCTGGTCCAGTGTCACGATCCGCCAGAAATAACCCGAACGCCGCGCCGGGCGCCAGCCGTCAGCCATCCGGGTGCTGATTTCTTGCTCGTTCACTTGAGTCGGGTTATCTTGGACGCCGGTATTCTAACGCACAAAGGAGCGTCCCTATGGGAATTCAAACACCCGCCCGCACCATTCAGGACGCGCGCCGTAGCCTGACCGAAGCGCGTCAGGCACTGGATACGGAAATCCGGGCGTACCCGACGCCGATCTCCGGCTGCGATGCGCAGTACAACCATCTGCTGGCTGAACGCCGCCGCGCCCACGAGGCGTTGCGGGTGCTGGACGCTGAAATCCACATCCCGACCCCGCGCTCGCCATAACAAAAAACCCCTCTCCCGAAGGAGAGGGGCAGGGGGGAGGAGTGTCAGTTTGACCTTGGGTTACCGCTTCAACGGCTCCAGTGCCGCCGCCGACTTCGCCAGCCGAACCAGATTGATGAACTCAGCCCGGTAGCCGAACGGGTCGTCGGCCTTGGCGCCCTGGGCCAGCGCAATCACGTCGTCATAGGAAAATTCGCCCAGGTAGCTCCCGCCGCGCAACAACTGGCCAAACCCGGCCACGGCGGCGGCGAAGCGAGATTCCATCGCCCGGCCTTCGTCCGCCTCGACCTCTGCTGACCGGGTAATCGGGGTCTCGATCAGCTTGCTGATGTCGCCACCCGGCGCTTTGTAGCGGATCTTCAGAAAGGCGAATTCGCTGGGGTTCACTTCCGGTGTCGCCGCCGGTTTATAGCGCAGCCCATCTACCAACTGACCATCGGACCCGACCGGCGTGATCTCGTAAAGCGCCGTCACCGTATGGTCTGAGCCGATCTCGCCCGCGTCAATCTTGTCGTTGTTGAAGTCCTCGCGGGCCAGCATCCGGGTCTCGTAGCCGATCAGCCGGTATTCCGAGACTGCCGCCGGGTTGAATTCGATCTGGATCTTTACGTCCTTGGCGATCGGGAACAGGGTCGATCCGGCCTCCTCGACCAGCGCCTTGCGGGCCTCGCTCAGGGTGTCGATATAGGCCGCCTGGCCGTTG
>DATLAW010000359.1:0-8567 GCA_035527255.1 Thermohalobaculum sp.
GCACCTCGACCTTGTCGATCCCGGCGGTATGGGCAAGGCGTTGCAGCAGCGCATCGATCTGGTCGTTCAGCAGTGGCCGCGACGAGCGCACGAGCTGTTTGCCCGATTGCCAGGCCGATATCCTGACCATGGCGAAGACACCGATGATCATGAGCAAGATGGGGATGAGACGGGTCATGGGGTGAATATAGGTGAGTTTGGGGGCGGCGTCACCGGCGAAGTGTATCCGTAGGGCGGGGTTCACCCCGCCATTCTCCGGGCATGGCGGGGTGAACCCCGCCCTACGGCTAACTATTACACCAATGCGGCCACACGGGGATCAGTCTTCGCCATCGTTTCCGGATCGCCCAGCGGCACGACCCTACCTGCTCAACTCCTTCGTCGCCGCCTCCAGTCCCTGAAGCGTCATCGGGAACATCCGTCCGCCCATGATCAGGTTGATCATGCTGATCGAGTGGGTGTAGCCCCAATGCTTTTGCGGCACCGGATTGATCCAGACCGCATTCGGCCATTTCGCCAGCGCCCGCTTGATCCAGGCCTCGCCGGCCTCCGGGTTCCAGTGCTCGTTGGCGCCGCCGGGGTACAGGATCTCGTAGGGGCTCATCGATGCATCGCCGACAAAGATCAGCTTGTAATCGGAGCCGTAGGTGTGGATCACATCCCAGGTCGGGGTTTGCTGGTCCCAGCGCCGCCGGTTCTCGCGCCAGACGCCCTCGTACAGGCAGTTGTGGAAGTAGTAGTACTCCAAGTGCTTGAACTCGGTCCGCGCCGCCGAGAACAGCTCCTCGGCCACCTTGATATGGTCGTCCATCGAGCCGCCGATGTCGAACAGCATCAACAGCTTCACCGCGTTGTGCCGCTCGGGCCGGGTCTGGATGTCGAGATAGCCGTGCTCGGCGGTCTTGCGGATGGTGCCATCCAGATCCAGCTCGTCGGCCGCCCCCTCGCGCACCCAGCGGCGCAGGCGTTTCAGGGCCACCTTGATGTTGCGGGTGCCCAGCTCGACCGTATCATCGAGGTTGCGGAACTGGCGCTTGTCCCACACCTTGACCGCCCGTCGGTGGCGGCTCTCGGCTTGGCCGATCCGCACGCCCTCCGGGTTGTAACCATAGGCACCGAACGGCGATGTGCCGGCGGTGCCGATCCATTTCGAGCCGCCCTGGTGACGCCCCTTCTGCTCCTCCAGCCGCTGGCGCAGGGTCTCCATCAGTTTCTCCCAACCGCCCAGGCTCTCGACCAGCGCCTTCTCCTCGTCGGTCAGGTGTTTCTCGGCCAGCTTGCGCAGCCACTCCTCGGGCAGGTCGATGGTATCGACGCCGTCCTCGCCTTGCGATTTCTCCAGCCCCTTGAATACCTCGGCGAAAACCCGGTCGAAGCGGTCGAGATGGCGCTCATCCTTCACCAGGGCGGCGCGGGCGAGGTAATAAAACTCGTCGACATCATAGATCACCAGCCCCGCATCCATTGCTTCAAGCAGGGTCAGATGCTCACGCAGGCTGACCGGCACCTTGGCCGCCTTCAGCCCGAAGAACAGCTTCAGAAACACGGCGCGGCCCTCATGGTAGCCAGCCCATCCGAGCGGCGACGATAACCCCCGCCAGTGTTACCAGGGCAGCGGGGATGCCATGGGCCAGCGCGTATTGTATACGGTCGGGTATCGTCCCGCCGCGCCGCACCGCGCGCATCCAGCCAAGCGTGCATCCCAGCCCGAGGGCAATCCAAACCAACATCGTACATTCTCCCTAAATTTTGCCGCGACAGGCCGCTACCCTGCGGTCCGGACCCAGCGCATAGGCGCTCCATTCGGCGGCCAGCCGCGCCACGCTTTCCGTCCGCGCGCTACCTGGTTCCGCCACCGCCAGTGCCTCGGCCTGGATCGAATAGAGCGCCGCCAGCCGCTCATCCTGGCCATGCGCCGCGAGTACCGGCCAGGTCGCCTCGGTCGCAACAATGACCTCGGCGAATTGGCCGAGCCGCAGCATGGCACACGCGCTCTCCAGCTCGATCCGGGCATGGCGGACATCCGAGACCCCGTGGGCCCGGTCGCATACCCGCCGTGCCTGCGCGAACAATTGCAGCGCCCGCTGCGGTTCCCGGCGCGACAGCACCCGGCCAGCGGTGATCAGGGTATGGCAATGCTGGGCCGACATCGGCGCATGGGCGGCAACGATCGTCAGTGCCTTCTCGGCAAATTCCCGCGCTTCGCGTTCTGACGCGGCGCGCGAAAATACATTCTGGATCAATTTGGGCCAGTCTCCGATTGATCGCTGACGCAGCAACGGCAGCGGTGGCGCCGCTTTACCTGCCGGATTGAACCGGGTCAGCACCGACAGCGCCCGCGCCTCGGTTTCTCGGCGGTCGAGACCAGTGACCATTTCGGACGCATAGAGGACGCGCAGCATCAGGTAGTCCAGTTTGGTCGGCCACAGATGTGCCGCATCGTCATTGAAGATCGATGATCCCAGACCGTAGAGGTCATTGGCCAATCCCAATGCCTGCGGGATTTCCTCCAGCAGACAGTTGCGGACCAGATAGGGCGGCGCGGAATCCGGAATGAAGATCGTCATCTGGGTAATATGCTCCGCCTCCAACAGCGCGCGCGCACTACGGCGCCCGAGGTCGGCCGAGAACGCATCCCAGCTCGCGTCACCCTGGGCAACGATGCAGAACGCGGTTGGCAGCAGAGCATCGAAGCGCTTGCCCTCAACCAGTCGGACATGCATGTTCTCGGGCCCGGCGCTACGGGCGATGGCAACGCCGGAGTTGCGGGCAATCTGACCGAGAAAGCCGTCGAGAAAGCTGAAGTGGCGCGCCGCATCCGGCCCGTCAAGTCCGACCGAGATGGGTGTTTCGTAGCGCACAAGATGCCGCCGCCTGCCCCCCCATTCCATGTCGTGGGCCAAGCTGACAAAGACCCGCGCCAGACTGGCATTGTCATACCTGGTATTGCCAGCGGGCAGCGCTGCGCCCAACCGAGGAAAGGCCGGCATCGCAACAACCGCCGGGACGGCAGATACTGGATCGGGCGCCGGGGCCTCCGGCTTGGGCGTACAGGCAGCGGCGAGCAAAAGAAGCCCAAGAACCCAAGGGCGCAGTTTCGACATCAACGTTGATACTTGATGAATGGGGTCAGCTTTGCTGTCCGGTCATACAACCGCCGCGCGATCGCGTTGAAATCCTGGGTCATCCAATAGACCGTCGGGCAACCGGCGGCGTCGCCCGCCGCATAGACCGCCTCGATCAGCGCCCGCCCGGCGCCGGTACCGCGCGACGAATGGTCGACATACAAATCCTGCAGGTAAATGACATTCTCGACCCGCCAACAATGGCGATGGAACAGGTAATGGGTCAGGCCGACCAGCCTGCCACCCTGCTCGGCCACCAGCCCGTGGTAGTCCTGCGGGTCGTCGCCCAGCAGCCGGGCGAAGGTGGTCCGATACACGACCTCCGGCACGCTGGTCTCGTAGTATTCCAGATAGCCGGTCCACAGGCGCCGCCACTCGACCTCGTCAGCGGCGGTCAGCGGTCGGATCGTGGCGGTCGAGGTCATGGCGGGCTCCGGAGTTTCAAGCGAGTGCCGCAAGGGTGAAGATCGAGATCACAGTCGAGACAATGATAGCAGCAGCAATCCGATCGGTCGCCACCCCATATTTCAACGCTATCACAAATGGCATCGCCCCACAGGGACCGGCGGCGGTCAGTATCATTATGTCGTTCCAGGACCCGCTCACCCCGATGGCCATAAATGCCCAAAACAATACCAACGGCATTACCGCCACCTTGACCGCCACCGCGCCAAGCGTCGCGCCGCCAAAGCGCGCCAATGGCACGGAACTCATGATCACCCCCAGCGAAAACAGCGATGCCGGTGCCGCGGCGTTGCCCAGAAAGCGCAGGAAGGTGATCACCCCGTCATGCAATGGAAACCCGGACAGCAGCACCACACCGCCCAACCCGATGGCGATCACCAGCGGGTTGCGCGCCAGCATCGACAATACCTTGCCGATACCGCCATCCCGGTGCGACAGCACATCCATCACCATCACGGTTCCACTAAACGTGATCAGCGAATCGACCGTGATGATCGCCACCACCGGCAGCGCCGCAGCCGCGCCATATAGCGAGATGGCGATTGGCAATACGAAAAACAGATGGTTGGTAAAGCAGCAGGTCATGCCGAGCAGCAGAGCCTCGCGCGGCTCGATCCCAAACGCAAACCGCGCCACCAGCGCCACAGCCGCGTAAAGCGCCAACTCGCAGGCCAGATAGATCAGAACCGGGGCCCAATCGAAGGCCGAAATATCGGCGGTAACCAGCAGCAGGAACGTCAGCGCCGGCACGCCGAGGCTGAAAACAAACCGGTTGATGCCCTCCGCATCCGCCCGGTCGAACGCGCCACGCCGACCCATCACATAGCCAATTGCCGGCACCGCAAATACCGGCAGGATGGCGGTCGTGAGCGCGCCGAGAAAACCTGCCATCCCCCGCCCCCCTCAGCCGCGCCGCACCTATCCGCCCGGCCGCCGCGCCAGAAACGCCAGCCGCTCGAACAGATGCACGTCCTGCTCGTTCTTCAGCAGCGCCCCGTGCAGCGGTGGAATGGCGGATTTTGGATCGCCGCGCAGCACCGCCGGGTCGACATCGTCGGCCATCAGCAGCTTCAGCCAATCCAGCACCTCCGACGTCGAGGGCTTCTTCTTCAGCCCCGGCGTCTCTCTAATTTCATAAAACTGTGTCAGAGCAGCGCGTACCAGCTCTTTCTTGATGTTGGGAAAATGCACATCGATGATCCGCAGCATCGTCGCCGTCTCGGGGAAGGCGATGAAGTGGAAAAAACACCTCCGCAGAAAGGCATCCGGCAATTCCTTCTCGTTATTCGAGGTAATAATCACGATTGGCCGATGCCGTGCGCTGATGGTCTCGCCGGTCTCGTAGACGTGGAACTCCATCCGGTCGAGTTCCTGCAACAGGTCGTTCGGAAACTCGATATCCGCCTTGTCGATCTCGTCGATCAGCAGCACTACCTTCTCGTCGGCGCGAAAGGCGTCCCACAGCTTGCCGGGCTTGATGTAATTCTTGACGTCCTGGACCCGCTCGTCACCAAGCTGGCTGTCGCGCAAACGGCTGACCGCGTCGTACTCATAAAGCCCCTGTTGCGCCCGGGTGGTCGACTTGACATGCCACTCGATCAGCCGCAGCCCCAGCGATGAGGCGATCTGGCGCGCCAGCTCGGTCTTGCCGGTGCCGGGCTCGCCCTTGACCAGCAACGGACGCTCCAGCCGGATCGCGGCATTTACCGCGACCATCAGGTCTTCGGTGGCCACATAGTCGACCGTTCCTTCGAAACGCATCCGCGCCACCTTTCAATTTTGCCATCATAGCGCCACGAAGAATCGTTACGACATGGGGGGATATAGCGCAATGTTGTCGGCGTTTTAAGGCGTGACAAGCCGCCGCAGGTTAACTATAGAAGCGCCACCTAAGGCGGTAGACTTGTTGCTGGAGCGGAGCGTGGCGGGGGTACGACAGATGAATATAGAAGTAACAATCGACGCTCAGTATGAGCCCACTGAGGGCGAGAAATTCATGTGCGCCCGGCAGAAGGACTTCTTCCGCCAGAAGCTGATGTCCTGGAAGGAGGGGATCCTGAGCGAGAGCCGCGGGACCCTCGTCCAAATGCAGGAAGAAACCCAGAATGTCGCCGACCTCGCCGACCGCGCCTCGGTCGAGACCGACAGGGCGTTGGAATTGCGCACCCGCGATCGCCAGCGCAAACTGATCGCGAAGATCGATGCCGCCTTGCGCCGGATCGACGAAGGCACCTACGGCTACTGCGAGGAAACCAGCGAGCCGATCTCGCTCAAACGCCTCAGCGCCCGGCCCATCGCGACCCTATCGTTGGAAGCGCAGGAAAAACATGAGCGCCGCGAGAAAGTTCATCGCGATATGTAAGCGCGCTACCTGTGCGCAAAGCCAGTCACCAACCCAAGTTCCACCATATGAAACTGTCACCGAATCCGATTGTCGGCGCTGAGATATGTGCCGTATCCGGTGCGTGAGGGAATTAACGCGGAGCATCAAGTATGACCGGACCCGTTTTGGCGGGCGGCATTAAAGTCGCCCGGGAACTGTATGATTTCATTGAGATCGAGGCACTACCCGGAACCGGAATAGCCAGTACGGCATTTTGGAACGGCTTTGGTCGAATCACGGCTGAGTTTACCCCACGCAACCGCGCACTCCTGGCCAAGCGTGATGCGCTGCAAACCCAGATCGACACCTGGCACCAGAACCGCGCCGGGCAAGCCCACGATCCGGCCACTTACAAGACGTTCCTCGGTGAGATCGGCTATCTGGTGCCCGAGGGGCCGGATTTCTCGATTGACACTGCGAATGTGGACCCTGAATTCTCGACCATTGCCGGGCCGCAGCTCGTCGTGCCGGTGATGAACGCCCGCTACGCGCTGAACGCCGCCAACGCCCGCTGGTGCTCGCTGTACAACGCGCTCTATGGCACCGATGCCATGGGCAGCGCACCGAAGATGGGCGGCTACGACCCCGAGCGGGGCGCCGAGGTGGTCGGCTGGGCCAAGGAATTCCTCGACGACGTGGTGCCGCTAAAGATCGGCTCCCACGCCGATGTGACCGGATACGCGGTGACTGACGGTCAGCTTGCCGCGGCACTGCTCGATGGCCGCGTGTCGCGCCTTGCCAGTCCGACCCAGTTCGCCGGCTATTCCGGCGACGCCTCGGAGCCCCGTTCGATCCTGTTGAAGAATCACAACCTGTATATGAGCATTCTGATCGACGCCCACGACTCGGTCGGCAAGGACGATCCCGCGAACGTCGCCGATCTGATGATCGAATCGGCGATCACCACGATTATCGACTGCGAGGACTCGGTCGCCGCTGTCGATGCCGTAGACAAGGTGCTGAGCTATCGCAACTGGCTCGGCCTGATGAAAGGCGATCTGACCGAGACGGTTACCAAGGGCCGCCACAGCTTCGTCCGCCGCCTCAACGCCGACCAAAAATACACAGGCCCCGACGGATCGCGGATCACCCTGCCCGGCCGCTCGCTGATGCTGATCCGCAATGTCGGCCCGCTGATGACCAATCCGGCGATCCACCTGGCCGACGGCTCGGAAATCCCCGAGGAAATTCTCGATGCCGTCTGCACCTCGCTGATGGCGCTGCATGACATCGCCAAGACCAGCGGTGCGCGCAACTCACGCACCGGCTCCATCTATATCGTCAAGCCGAAGATGCACGGGCCGGAGGAGGTTGCTTGCGCGAACGACTTGATGGGCGCCGTCGAGCAACTGCTTGGGATGACCCCGAACACCATCAAGCTCGGCATCATGGACGAGGAGCGGCGCACCACCCTCAATCTCAAGGAATGCATCCGGGCGGCAAAATCGCGGGTCGCCTTCATCAACACCGGCTTCCTCGACCGCACCGGCGACGAGATCCACACCTCGATGCAGGCCGGTCCGATGATCCGCAAAACCCAGATGAAGGCCCAACCCTGGATCGCCGCCTATGAGGATCATAATGTCGATATCGGTCTGGAGTGCGGCCTGAAGGGCAAGGCTCAGATCGGCAAGGGTATGTGGGCGATGCCCGATCTGATGCAGGTCATGCTGGAACAGAAAATCGGCCACCCGCAGGCAGGCGCAAACACCGCCTGGGTGCCCTCGCCCACCGCCGCGGTGCTGCACGCGACCCATTACCACCGCGTTGACGTGGCCGCACGTCAGGCCGAGATCGCCCAACGCCCGCGCGCCTCGCTGGACGTTGTCCTGACCATCCCGCTGGCTGGCGGCGCAAATTGGTCGGCGGACGAGGTTCAGGCCGAGCTTGACAACAACGCCCAGGGCATCCTCGGCTATGTGGTCCGCTGGATCGACCAGGGCGTCGGCTGCTCGAAGGTGCCCGACATCAACAATGTCGGGTTGATGGAGGATCGGGCGACGCTGCGCATATCCTCGCAGCACATCGCCAACTGGCTGCTGCATGGCATCGTCACCGAGGATCAGGTACTCGAGACGCTGATGCGCATGGCCGCAGTGGTCGATGGCCAGAATGCGGGCGATCCGCTGTATATCCCCATGGCCCCCGGCTATGATGGCATCGCTTTCACCGCCGCCTGCGATCTGGTCTTCAAGGGCACCCAATGGCCGAACGGCTACACCGAGCCGGCCCTGCACGCGCGGCGGCTGGAGAAAAAAGCGGAGGCTTCACAATGACGACAATCACCCTGCGCAAGGCGCGCACCATCATCGCCAAGGCGCTGGCCAAGGGCGATGAGGCCGGCATGAAGCCGCTGTCGGTCTGCGTGCTCGACGCCGGTGGCCACCTGACGGCCTTCGAGCGCGAGGACGGCGCGTCGATCGGACGGTTCGATATCGCCCGTGGCAAGGCCAGCGGCGCATTGCAGATGGGCCTCGGATCAAGGGCGCTGGGGGAACGGGCCGAAAAGCAGGCCTATTTCCTGCTGGCCGTCGGCGGTATCTTCCCTGATGGCCTGGTCCCAGTCCCCGGCGGAGTGCTGGTCCGCGACCGCA